>JAKQPY010000182.1:0-1737 GCA_029564465.1 Bacteroidota bacterium
AAACACCTTTTCAGGATTTCGACAACTACCGAGGGAACCGGAATTGTGTATGTAAGAAACCGAAAAAGCACCAAAGAAATTGCCCTATTACTGCAGCAGTACAACATACAGGCCGATTATTACCACGCAGGTCTAAGCACCGAAATCAGGAGTCAGAAACAAGATGACTGGCAGCGAAATAAAACCCGAATTATGGTGTGCACCAATGCTTTTGGCATGGGCATCGACAAACCCGATGTTCGGTTTGTAATTCACATGGACCTGCCCGAATCGCCTGAGGCTTATTTCCAGGAAGCGGGACGCGCAGGCCGCGACGGAAAAGATTCGGTTTCGTACCTGCTTTACAGTCCGGCCGACCAAACAAGCACGAAGCAGCGTATCAGCCGTTCGTTTCCCGAAATTGAAGCCATTACCCGGGTTTACGAAGCCATGTGTAATTACTTTGAGTTGCCACTCGGGGCAGGAAAAAACATGACATTTGATTTCGACATGTTCGATTTTGCCAAGAAGTTTTCGATTGACGTAATTACCATTTTTAACAGTCTGAAAACCCTGCAACTCGAAGGTTATCTGGAATACAGCGATGCGTTAAGCAATCCGAGCCGCATATATTTCCCTATGAATCGTGACCAATTATATGATTTCCAGATATCCCAGCGCGATTACGATGGGTTCATTAAACTACTGCTGCGAAATTACACCGGAGTTTTTACTGATTTTGTTCATATCAGCGAAGATTATCTTGCAAAAAAGGCATCCACAACTACCGAAATTATTATTACTTACTTAAAAAACCTTCAGGTTCTCGGAGTGCTTAAATATATTCCGCGCAAAAACACACCGGTGGTAACCATGCTCTCGGAGCGGATTGAAGACAAAGCCCTTTTTATTGACAAGAAGCGTTACGATGAACAAAAAGAGCGTTATATCAGCCGCATGCAGGCCATGTTGCACTATGCCCAATCGAACAACAAATGCCGCAGCCTGATACTGCTCAATTACTTCGGACAATGTGAGGCTGAACGCTGTGGAAAATGCGATGTATGCCTGCGGCGAAACGAATTGTCGCTCAGTAAGTACGAATTCGACATCATTTTAAATCAGGTTAAGTCAATAATCAAACAACAGCCGGTGTATTTAAACGACCTGATTGACGAGACCGGTTACACCGAGCATAAAGTAATCAAGGTCATACAGTGGTTGTTCGACAACGAAAAAATCAGGTACAATCAGGCGCAAAAACTGGAGTGGATATAAATTGTGCACTCATTGTTTTTATTCATCAGGAACTATCCCAGATAAACAATCAATAAGCTTACTGCCACCACAAAAGTTGCAACAACAGTGGTTGCCCTGTTGCGGGGCGGAGCAAATGCCCATAAGATACGGTACGGAATAATTCCCGACAGACTGAGGATAAACAAACGGTGTGAGCCCGTATTTCCGGGTACATCGCTAAGGACTTCCTGCCATGTACACACAGCAAATGCTGTAAGTCCCCAGAATACATACAGCAAAATCTTCAGCGAACGACTAAATGTCACCGATTTTGAAACGGCATTAATTCGTGAGCCCAGCTTTTTGAAAAGGTGGTGAATTGCAAATCCCAGCAGTGCAACACCGGCAAAGCCAAGAACACAAATCAGCACACCTTTGTATCCCTCTTCACCTGTATATCCAATCATCCAAAATATGAGCCCGACCGATATGGGCACCAGCGTCAGCAACATGGTGTAG
>JAKQPY010000112.1:0-1473 GCA_029564465.1 Bacteroidota bacterium
GCCTTTGTTGGCAGGAAAGGCTCCGGAGTAAAAATCGACCTCACGGATAAAATCAGCGTTTATAATTCCATTGGTACCTCCTGAAGCGCCTTGTGTGGCAAAGTGGTTGATATTGGGAATTTCGACGTCATCCAGAAAAAAGCGGCTCTCGTTCGAAGCACCGCCACGCACAATGATATCGTTGCGGTTCTGACCGGGGAAAGCAGCAACCCCCGGCAAAGTTTGAATTACTTTCGAAATATCGCGGTTGGCACCGGGGTTGTTTTCAATTTCACCGACCCCAATGCTACGCAACGAAACCGGAGCTTCCTCGACCTTGCGGAAAATATTGGCTTTTATCTCAACTTCTTTTAGTTGCACTGCCTGCGGCTTCATGGCAATACTGATGTTCGCCGCTTTGCCGGGCGATACTCTGATTTCTTCGGTATAGCTTGTTGCATATCCCAGCGATTGGGCTGTAAGGCGGTATATACCGGGGTCGATACCCGTTATCAGAAAATTACCATCAAAATCGGAAGTTGCACCAATGGCGGTACCATCGATATAAATATTGCTGAACGGGAGTGCTGTATTGCTCGCTTCCTCGAAAATACGCCCCTGTATAGAGCCTTTCTGCGCAAACAGCATTCCAAGCGTTAGGTTGAAAAAAAGAATCAGAAATATGTGTTTCATTTTATTTGAAATTGATAACGCCAAAGTAACAATTAAGAAGCAATATTGTTCGGCAATTTTTGCAGATGCAAATATCGAATTCACCCTTTACATTATTCTTCTAAAGCCATTGCGCTACATATTATACCGCATTTTTACATTCAAAGCCTGCGTCAATTCATTAGCATATTTCCAACAAAAAAATATAAATAATTAATCGCGCGATGTAACATTTTAGTATCTTTATGCGTTGATTGTAAAAACTGAATTCTTGAAAAAGGTTTACATACCCCTTCTCGCTGTTTTGCTGGTTATATTGCTGGGTTCATGTTCGTCGCGTATTAATACAACCGAAAAGTTGGTAAATGCCATGATTGAGCGATACAGCGGCAAATGGTTCAAACAGATTTCGTTCGATCAGACAACAACCTTCTATCAAAATGGTAAAGCTACCCGCACCGAAAGTTGGCAGGAAGTGTACAAATTTCCCTCAATGCTACTGATATCATACGATCAGGGTCAAAGCGGCAGTGGCCAGTTGTACCGCAACGATTCGCTGTATGTTTTCGAGAATTATCAGATTGTTGAAACTCAGAAAATCATTCACGATTTGCTGGTGCTGAGCATGGACATATACAACCTGAATACCGAAAATGCCATTGCACGCATTGGTGAACTTGGATACGACAAAGACAAGTTTTACACCCGCATGTACAACAACCGCAAGGTGTATGTGGTGGGAGCCCAAAATGAGAAAGACTCTTCCGATCAGTTTTGGATCGACGCTGAGCACCTCTATTTTGTGAAGATGATAAAAAAACG
>JAKQPY010000147.1:0-3957 GCA_029564465.1 Bacteroidota bacterium
CCTTTTTGCGGCATCGATGGAAGCGGTAGCTAATATGGAATTGAAACCTGCCAGACGGCGCTCCCTAAGCCGATAATAGGTATTGCGTTTGGTTTTCTGGTCGAAATGTTCGAGTATATATTTCACAATGTTATCAATACGTTCCGGCGCCAGCAGAATCCCTTCCCTGTTGATATCCCACACTTTGGCATCCGTAATATTTTCCTGCTCGCGCATGGTACTGACATAATCGACGTGAAAAGGCAGCACATTTTTATCCCTTATCGCATCCACCATCGTATAGGTATGCAATCTTTCGCCGAAGACCTGGTCGGTAGTCTTCAAATCGGGACGGATGGCATTGCCGGCCAAATTTTTTGCCAAAATAGGGGTTCCGGTAAAACCGAAAAGGTGATATTTCTTGAAACTTTTGGTTATGGCTGCATGCATATCGCCAAATTGCGATCGGTGACATTCATCGAAAATGATGACGCAATGCCGGTTGAATGCCGGTAAATTTTTGTGTTTTTTGATCAGTATCGATAATTTTTGAATAGTGGTAATAATGATGCGTGCCGCAGGGTCTTCCAGCTGCTTCTTCAATACGGCCGTACTGATATTGCTGTTGGCAGCTCCTTTTTCAAATCGTTCATACTCCTTCATCGTTTGATAGTCGAGATCTTTGCGATCGACCACAAACAGCACTTTGTCGATATAAGGCAATTTGCTCGCCAATAAAGCCGTTTTAAACGAAGTCAACGTTTTGCCACTGCCGGTAGTATGCCAAATATATCCGCCTGCCCGGGGAGAATTGAAAATTTTGTAATTGTTTGCAACGTTTATCTTTTCCAGAATGCGCTCTGCAGCCACAATCTGGTAGGGACGCATCACCAGCAGCAATCTGTCGGTAGTGAAAACACAATATTTGGTAAGCAGGTTAAGCAAGGTATGTTTGGCAAAAAAGGTAGAGGTAAAATCCATCAGATCGGGAATAGGCTGGTTAGCAGCATCTGCCCACCACGACGTAAACTCGAAACTGTTGCTGCTTCGTTTCCCTGTAACCAGTGCCCCGCTTGTAGCTTCTTTAATGTGCGAAAAACGGGTAGTGTTGCTGTAATATTTGGTATGCGTTCCGTTTGAAATAACGAAAAGCTGCACATACTCAAACAGTCCGGAGCCTGCCCAAAACGATTCGCGGTTGTAGCGTTCAATTTGATTGAAGGCCTCTCTGATATCCACGCCGCGTTTCTTGAGCTCCACATGCACCAGCGGCAAGCCGTTGACGAGGATGGTAACATCGTATCGGTGGCTTCGACTAAGCTCAACTGACGAATTATTAGGCTCAGCCACTTCATTCTTTTTCAGAGCGGTGTCTTCGACAGGCTCAGACACCGCTATATTTTCTTCGGTGATTGAGTTTGTCTTTTCTTCGGTGATTGAGCTTGTCGAAATCACCGTTTCATTTTCTCCGCCTGAGCTTGTCGAAGGCGAGTTTGTCGAAATCACCGAATTACCACGCCCAAGTGCCGCATCGGTTTCCGGAGTGGGGACCAAAGGTGAGGTACTACTGTATTGGTTGATAACCTGCAAGCGATTGTTGTGGATGTTGTCCTTGTCGATGAGATAAATGTTTTTCATCGTTCCGTTGTCGCATTGCAAAAGCTGAATGTAATCTTCCTGAATAATGGCCGTTTTCTTCTCTATCTCGTAATTGCGGTTTGCGATTTTGCTGTAGAAAAACTGTTCCCATTCGGTATCCGAAAATCGATAATTATTCAACAACTCCAGCTGCCTGCGCAAATTGGCAATCAAATCGTTTTCCGATTTTATAGGCAAATATTCGTACGCTTGAGCTTGCAGCTGTTCGATAAAAACCCTTTCGAGGTCGGCCTCTGTTTGGTACGTCGTTTCGGTGCGTAAAATAGGCTGATATTCGGCTACAACAGTACTTTCGGAGTTCTCTGCAACAAGGTTATAGTGCATAGTGGTTAACGATTAGTGGTTAACGATTAGTGGTTAATGATTGCTTTGCTGTTTTAATGCTGCTGGTTAGCATTTTTATAATTTCAACAGCATCGGTATTTATACTATCAAATTCTGTGGTTGTAATGTATTCGGTTTCAGAAAGCAATTCGAGCCAATAGAGTGTTTCGTTTATTTCTTTTTGGGCAATAGCCATTTTGTGGACGAAGTCGGCTTTGCTTTCGGAATGCTCAGCCTCGCGAACCATTGCACCTACCGAAGTGCCACTACGCAAGACTTGTTTCGATAAAACAAACTCTTTTTTTTCATCGCACAAGTATTTGTAAAGATTCACAATCCTTACAGCAAATTTGAAACTCTTGCTTTTCAAAATGCTTTCCTTCATAATGATTAGTGGTTAATGGTTAATGGTTAGTGGTTAATGGTTAGTGGCTAGCTGATTTCATTAATCACTAACCGTTTATCATTCACCACTGGTTTAAAATCTAACAATTTTCCTCTGTAATACTCGTATTGTTTCCGCCGCGCTTCTATTTCGGCCGGTAAACCAATCGAAATATCATTTACCAAGCTATCGAATTTATCCAATATGCCTACAATACGTTCTTGCTCTGCAAGGGGTGGAATAGGGATTAGGAATTTCTCTATCATTGGTTTTCGTATCGATTTTACGGTTGCATTAACAGACTTTTTCAAAATATATGTTAGAAAATTGGCAAACAAATAGTAGTAGGCGAATTTCGTTGATATTTTAGGAGTATTAAAATGAATACGATAAGCTCTCTGATGTAGTGCATATTTCCCATTTATATAGTGAAATATCTCCCCGACTCCTCCTTCGCCTGGGATTATGATTGCTTCTTCATCAAATTCAAAAGTGCCTAATTTTTTTACAAACTTCGAACGAACAAATAATGGATATTTTCCATTTTCAGTGGCTTCATTTCCATTACTACTTCCTGTGCCGACTTCAGCGAGTTCTCCTATTGTTTTCCATTCCACTTCCACGCCATTCATTAACCACTTACCGTTAACCTCTGTGGTACTAAGCAACCAGCTGCGGTAGTACTCGTATTGTTTGTGGCGCGCTTCTAATTCTGCTTCTAATTCTGCTTCTAATTCTGTAAATTTATCGAGAATATTTACAATTTCTTCCTGAACAGGAAGAGGGGGGACGGGGATTTGAATTTTTGCAACAATATTACTCATAAGTTTTGGGTTGCCCATTCCGGAACTAACAAAACTCTTCATTGTTATGCACAAAACATAATAGGCAAATTTTGGTAAAATCTCAAAAGAGTTAGCTTTTAACAAACCACAAACATTTGTAATACTAAATTTTTCATTTCGATAGAAAATTGTACCTGCATTTGCTCCATCAGTAGTCCATGTTAAATATTCGCCATCATAGTCATATGTAGATATTTTCCCAATTTGGCCATTATTAGCTGTTTGGGAGGAATATACAGGATATTCACCTTTATTTTGGCTTAAATATTCCTTAGACATTACTCTACCACGCGAAATTTTAAATATATCTTTAAGCTCTTTAAACTCAACCCCGTTGGGGCAATACTGTGCGATCAGTTCATTGATTTTGTTCATGTTGTTGTGATGTTATTTTGGTTTCGACTACCTACGCTTAGACACCTCATTCGTTCCCTGAGCGGTGTCTTCGGCAAGCTCAGACACCGCGTCATTTTCTCCGACTGATCCTGTCGCGCCGCCTGAGCTTGTCGAAGGCGAGCCTGTCTTTTCTTCGGTGATTGAGTTTGTCTTTTTTCCGGTGATTGAGCCTGTCTTTTTTTCCGGTGATTGAGCCTGTCTTTTTTTCTGGTGATTGAGCCTGTCGAAATCACCGATTCCTTTTCTCCGCTGCCTGATCCTGTCGCGCTGCCTGAGCTTGTCGAAGGCGAGCTTATCTTTTTTCCGGTGATTGAGCTTGTCGAAATCACCGATTCCTTTCTCGGATATTGTGTGTAATTCTTCGACAGG
>JAKQPY010000219.1:0-26945 GCA_029564465.1 Bacteroidota bacterium
CGCTGTAATACTCAGTTCCCTGATTGCCTTCGGTGACATAGTAGTTGTCGGTTGGCACCTGCTCGGCTGGCTGCTCCGTGGCTTGCTCAGTACCAAACTCTTCCTGATAAACCGTTTCGTACACCGCTTTATCGTCGCTTACTTTATCAGTATTGGCAGTTGGTTTATTATCATCGCTTTTCGACATATAAACGTCGTCGTATTCCCCACCAACCATGGTGTTGAATGTGGTTGTGCATGAAGAAGCGAAAAACAACAGCACAAGTCCCGATAATAGCAGATGTGTTTTCATGGTACATTTATTTTTTATAGTTTTGGCACGTGGTTTCATCGTGATAAATTTTTTCTTAAATTGTAGCAAAATTTGTACCAAAAATGGCAAAAGAACTAACATCGAGAGCCGAAAATTATTCTCAGTGGTATAATGAATTGGTTTTGAAGGCCGATCTGGCTGAAAACTCAGCAGTACGAGGCTGCATGGTAATTAAACCCTATGGATATTCCATTTGGGAAAAAATGGTTTCAGTGCTTGATAAAATGTTCAAGGACACAGGTCATCAAAATGCCTATTTCCCTCTATTCATTCCGAAATCGTTTTTCTCGAAGGAAGCAAAACATGTTGAAGGCTTTGCAAAAGAATGTGCTGTTGTTACACACTATCGTTTGAAAAACACTTCCTCGGGACAAATCGAAGTAGATCCGGAAGCCAAATTAGAAGAAGAGCTAATTATCAGACCGACTTCAGAAACAATAATCTGGAACACCTACCGTAATTGGGTACAGTCGTATCGTGATCTCCCCATTTTGGTAAATCAGTGGGCAAATGTGGTACGCTGGGAAATGCGAACCCGGCTTTTTTTGCGCACTGCCGAATTCTTGTGGCAGGAAGGACACACGGCGCATGCAACCGAAGCTGAAGCCATTGAGGAAACCAATAAGATGATTAACGTGTATGCCGACTTTGCAAAAAATTGGCTGGCAGTACCGGTACATATTGGAACCAAATCGGATAACGAAAGATTTGCCGGTGCAATCGAGACCTATGCAATTGAAGCTATGATGCAGGATGGCAGGGCATTGCAATCAGGCACGTCTCATTTCCTTGGTCAGAATTTTGCCCGCGCTTTCGACGTAAAATTTCTTAACCGCGAGAATAAGGAAGAATATGTTTGGGCAACTTCATGGGGTGTTTCAACCCGATTAATGGGAGCTCTTGTGATGGCTCATTCCGATGATAACGGATTGGTTCTGCCTCCAAAACTGGCTCCGATACAGGTTGTAATTGTTCCCATTTATAAAAATTTTGAACAACTTGAGCAAATCAATATTCGTGCACGCGAAACTGTACAATCGCTTCGCGAAGCCGGGATTTCGGTAAAGTATGACGACCGCGACAACCTCAGACCCGGGTTTAAATTTGCCGAGTACGAAATGAAGGGTATTCCTGTCCGCATCGCTATCGGTCCTAAAGACATGGAGCAGGGAACCTGCGAAATAGCGCGTCGCGATACCCTTGAGAAATACAACATTAATCAGGCTGAAATTGTGGAACATGTGGCAAATCTCATGGCCACTATTCAAGAGAACATTTACCGCAAGGCCAGCGACTTCAGGGAAGCCAATACCTATAAGGCCGAAACATACGAAGAATTTAAGGAGATCATGGATAAAAATCCGGGCTTTGTTTGGGCACACTGGGATGGTACAACCGAAACCGAACTTAAGATACAGGAAGAAACCAAGGCAACACTCAGATGCATTCCTCTTGAATACCCTGATGGCCCCGGCAAATGCATGGTTACAGGAAAACCTTCGAAAGGCAGAGTTTTATTCGCAAAAGCCTATTAAAAAATTAGCCCGATGAACAACAATCAATCGATGAAACAACAAATTGTTTCCACCCTCAAGGAAAAATCAGTAACAAAGCAAATAGTTTACGACCAGACAAAAGCTGCTTTTGGTATTATCAAGCAAATTCTTTTGGAAATAGTTGAAGACTACAATAAAGATTTGCAGGATGCAGATGAACGTGTGCTACTCGAGTACCACGACAGGGGTGTTTTTGAAGCTGAGTTGAAGGTAGCCGGCGACCTGTTGGTTTTTAATATGCATTCCAATATTTTTGAATTTGACTACGGTCATCCCATCTGGAGAAATCCGGAAGCCAAAAACGAGCCCATAAAAACCTATTCCGGGATGGTGAGCATCTTTAATTTCCTTGCCGATTCGTTCAAATATCAGCGTTTCGACGACATGGGTTATCTCATTGGGAGAATGTTCATAAACATGGAGGGTAGTTTTTTCGTGGAAGGTAGAAGGGAACTGGGATTCTATTATCCTGCATTTGGTAAAAATGAGGTAAACTACGATAACATGAAACAACTGATTGAATCGGCAATTGCATATGCATTGAAATTCGACCTGCTTGTTCCCCCTTACGAAGAAGTAAAAATCATCAGTGTGGGTACCATGAAAGAGAAAATCAACAAGTCGAAAGTGCGTACGGCCAAACGGATGGGCTTTGCCTATAATGTTGACCTCGACCGTGCCACCGAAGCCGATACTTATACCGACAGCGAATAATTCCCTTTTGTTGGAATCGTTAAAAAATACTCGCATTACAGTCTGACAAAAGTCAGTTTTTCTCGATGCCTTATGTATGTTTTATAAGCACATTTAACACATTACACTGATTTACTGCTAATTACAACCCCATTAAGATTTGATAAAAAAAACACTATGTACACGGCAGTTTTATTAAAGTAACTAATTTTGTTGAGATTTAATCATAATAAAAAATAAAATGGCTAAGAATCACAAAGTTCTGGATGTAGAATCGATTGTGGTGAAATTTGCCGGGGATTCAGGCGATGGCATGCAACTTGCCGGAACCATGTTTGCTGATATTTCGGCGCTCACCGGGAACAATTTATCCACATTCCCTTATTATCCTGCCGAGATTCGTCCTCCGCACAACACCGTTGCAGGAGTATCGGGTTTCCAGGTAAACAAAGGTAAAAGCGTAAACACTTCGGGTGACCAGTGCGACATATTGGTTTGCATGAATCCGGCTTCGCTGGCAGCACACCTGAAATTCACCAAAAAAGGCGCTACCATAATAATTGATACTGACAGTATCAATCCAAGGTCGCTCGAAAAAGCTGGTTATTCGGTTAACCCGATTGACGATGGCAGTTTGAGCAGTTATACTGTAATCAAAGCTCCCATGACCTCAATTGCCAAAGACTCATGCAGTCATTTGGAAATTGACAATAAAAGCGCTGAGAGAACAAAAAACATGTTTGCTCTTGGAATGGTAACCTACATTTGCGATTACGATATTGAAAAATCATTTTATGTAATCAACAAAAAATTCAAGGCAAAACCCACGCTGGCACTTGCTAACAAAGCAGCGCTGAAAGCCGGATATATATTCGCCGAAAGCAGCGAATTGCAACTAAGTCGTATTCACACACCAAAAGCCGATCTCGAAAAAGGCAAGTATAGAATTATCACAGGCAATGAAGCTACCGCATGGGGGTTACTCGCCGCTTCCGAAAAATCAGGACGCAAGATATTCCTCGGTTCATACCCCATTACACCTGCTACCGAAATTTTGATGGAGCTTGCCAAGCACAAATCTTTGGGAGCCCGTGTATTTCAGGCAGAAGACGAAATTGGCGGAATTTGCTCTGCCATCGGCGCATCGTTTGCCGGAGCCATGGCTTGCACCACCACATCGGGCCCTGGATTATCGTTGAAAACTGAAGCTTTAGGATTGGCAGTAATTACCGAGCTACCCCTGATCGTAGTGAATGTGCAGCGTGCAGGACCATCAACCGGAATGCCTACCAAATCGGAACAAACCGACCTGTATATGGCATTATTTGGCCGTAACGGTGAAGCCCCGCTTCTTGTATTTGCTGCATCAAGTCCTGCCGATTGCTTTTACAAAGCCTACGAGGCCGCCAAATATTCGATGGAACACATGACCCCTGTCATTCTGCTTACCGACGGCCAGATGGGACAAGGCTCCGAAATATTCAGGATACCCAAAATGTCGGAATTACCTCCGATTAATCCGCCCATTGTAGCCGCTAACGACGAAAACTTCAAACCTTATGTTCGTAACGAAGATTTGGTTAGGGGCTGGGCAATTCCAGGAACCGAAGGACTTCGTCACCGCATTGGTGGTCTTGAAAAAACTAACGGTGCAGGTATTGTTTCAACTGATCCCCACAATCACGAACAGATGATTGCATTGCGCGCTGAAAAAGTTGAAAAAGTTGCCGAACACCTTCCGAAACAAACTATTTCGGGCGACGAAAAAGCCGACACACTGGTGGTAAGTTGGGGTGGAACCTATGGCGAAGTATTTTCGGCAGTAAAAGAACTTTGTGCCGAAGGCAAAAAAATAGCTCACGCTCATTTCAATTACATCTGCCCAATGCCGAAAAATACAGCTGAAATTCTTAGTAAATTTAAGAAAATTGTGGTGTGCGAGCTCAACTCCGGCCAATTTGCAAACTACCTCAGGATGAAACATCCCGAAAACACTTACCTGCAATACAATAAAATGCAGGGATTACCATTTACCATTCAGGAGTTAAAAGAACATCTCACCAAAATCATGTAAGGAGGTCAAAATGAGTTTCGAAGACAATTATACTATAGACAGATCAGAAGTTCCATTAACTAAAGAGGACTTCGTCAGCGATCAAATGGTAAAATGGTGTCCCGGTTGCGGTGCCCATGCCATATTAAACTCCATCGAAAAAGTTTTTCCGGCCATAGGCTATAAAAAAGAAAACTTTTGTATTGTTTCGGGTATCGGGTGTTCATCACGCTTTCCATATTATGTAAACACTTTCGGTTTTCATGGCATACACGGACGTGCCAATGTGATTGCCACCGGTGTTAAAATTGCCAACCCCCACCTCAGCGTATGGATTGCTACCGGTGACGGCGATTCGATGGCCATTGGCGGAAACCACTTTATCCATATCATCCGCCGTAATCTCGATGTAAACATCATGTTGTTCAACAATCAGATTTATGGTCTCACAAAAGGTCAATACTCTCCTACCTCGCCGATGGGAGCGAAAACTAAAACATCGCCACAAGGAACCATTGAACAGCCTTTCAATCCGGGAGAACTAGTAATGGGAGCTCAGGGCACATTCTTTGCCCGTACGATTGATACAAACCCAAAACATATGACCGAGGTGATGTTTGAGGCAGCTCGCCATGATGGAACTTCGCTGGTTGAAATCATGCAGAATTGCATTATCTTCAATGATGATGCACATAAAATGATAACCTCTCGCGAGTTAAAAGACGATCATCAGCTGATGTTGGAGCATGGTAAGCCTATGATTTTCGGTAAAAATAATGACAAGGGTATAGTTTTAGGTCGCATGGGTCTCGAAGTGGTAAGCCTTGGTAAAAATGGAATTACCGAAAAAGATATTCTGGTACACGACATGCACCAGAAAGACCCGGGAATTCATTTGATGCTTGCCAAACTAAAACCACCGGTTTACCCTATTGCTTTGGGTGTTATCAGGGCTGCCAGTTTCCCAACATACGACGACCTCGTGGTTGAACAGATCGAATATGCCAAAGAAAACAGCAACATTAAATGTGTTGATGATTTATTAAATTCAGGGGATACCTGGGAATTCTAACAAAAAAATAATCTTAAAAGCCCTGCTTGCGGGGCTTTTTTATTTTATTTCGGATAATAATAACGAATGTCTGTCGATAGTGAATTTTGCACCATCATAGGCTAGAAACACCTCTGAGAATATTGTCTGGGCTTCGGTTTTCAAGAATTCTACGCTTGGATAGCGGGTAGAAAAATGACCGATAATCAATGCTTTTGCTCCCAGATTCATTGCTGTATGCGCCGCCTGAATACTGGTAGAATGACCTGTTGCACGTGCCAGCTCCTGAGCGTCGGATGAAAATGTAGCTTCGTGATACAGCACATCGGCAGGTCCGGTAATATTAATCAGGTCTTCGATATATTCTGTGTCGCTGCAATACATATAAGTGCGCGGAGCTATCGCAGGTAACGTAAATATTGTATAGTCGGCAAAGCTTCCATCGGAAAGATATATACCCTGACCTGATTTAATTTTACGGATATCGGAAAAACCAAGCTCATAACGGTCAATCATTTCTTTACGAATATTGGGAACCTGCTGTTTCTCCGAAAAACGAAATCCCCAGGTGGCTTTGCTGTGCTTCAGCGGGAACGAAAAAACCTGAATATTTTTTGTATCAGCAATCAGTTGCAATCCATCGCCTGAATGAGCATGAAACTGAATTTCATAAAGCAAATCAATCCCTGTATTTTTCCACAAATAATTAAGGACTTTCTTCAATTCAGCCGGAGCATATAAATGTAGTTTCTTTTTTCGGCCCAGCAGGTTCATGCTGGTCAGCAATCCAAAAATCCCATAAAAATGGTCTCCATGTAAATGAGAAATAAAGATGTGTTCTATTTTTAGAAAACTAATATGATTCCGGCGCAACTGAATTTGGGTGCCTTCGCCACAATCAATCAGCATAGGGTGCTCATTATAGCTTACTACCTGTGCCGAAGGAAAACGATCGGTAGTAGGCAGGGCACTCGAAGAACCCAGTATTTGAATTGTAAATTCCATTAACGCGTTTTTCTTAACTTTTTACCTGATTCCCATGATGCATTCTTGTCCTTCTGACCCTTTTAATTAAGAGGTATACCATAATTACAAATAAAATGCAAAAAACTATTCCTTCAGCAATCAGAATAATTAGGCCGGGGTCTTGCATCGATATCAAACAGTTAAAAATGTGGAAATCAAAAAACTGATTTCAATCAAAGGCTTAGGAATGGCATACAGCAAAACGGCCAGACAATTACTCCATGTACTTGGCCAGCTTCTGCATCAACACATCTTTTTGCTGGAATCCCACAAATCGCTCTACTTCTTTTCCGTTCCGAAACACAATCAGGCAGGGAATCCCGGTTACATTGTACTGCGACGAAAGTTGTTTGGCATTATCAACGTTTAGTTTGGCAAAGCTGATTTTTCCATTGGTTTCAAAAGCCACCTGCTCGAGAATCGGAGCCATTGCTTTACATGGTTTACACCAATCGGCATAAAAATCAACCACAACCACCCCGCTTTTGGTGTTTTTAGTAAAATTGCTTTCGTCGAGCACTTTAACGCGTGAATCGTCGGCAGTTTGGGCAGTAAGGGTTATCGAAGAAAAAACCATTACAATCATGCCCATCAGTATAATTCTCATTGTTGTTTTCATAATTCATCAAATTTAAACTTGCTAATATAACGTAAAATTTCATTAAAATTATCTGCATCCATTCCAACAAAGTCTTTCTTCGACTTGAACCAGGTTATCTGCCGCCTTGCCAGATGCCGGGTATTGCGTTTGATGAGTCTGATTGATTCATCTTTCGCAATTAAGCCATCAAAGTAAGGAAACCATTCCCGGTACCCAATTGTTTTGGCTGCCACTAAATTTTTAAATTGGTACAAATAGCGTGCCTCTGTCTCGAGGCCTTTCGAAATCATTGCATCAACACGGGCGTCAATACGCTGATACAATTCATCTCGTTCTCGCTGAAGACAAATTTTAATCATTCCGAAATCTCTTACTTTGTGATTTTTCACCCGGAATTCGGAATAGGGCCGACCTGTTAAATAAAAAACTTCCAACCCGCGCAATACACGTTGAATATTATTCCTGTCAACCTGATTATAGTATTGCTCATCGACCTGTTTCAATTCATTCAGCATGGCTTCGTGGCCGTATTCAGCAAAGCGGGCATTTAATTGTTCCCTGATACCGGCGTTAAATTCAGGCATAAAGTCAATACCTTGTGTAATGGCATCAAGATAAAGACCGGAGCCTGCAGAAACAATGATTACCTGATAATTGATAAATAATTCACCAAGTAGTTTCAGAACATCTTCTTCGTAGCGACCTGCATTATAATAATCGTGTATCGAAAGATTCCCAATAAAGTGGTGTTTTACCTGTTTCAACTGTGCTTCATCGGGGCAACCTGACCCAACAGGCATTTCGCGAAACATTTGCCTCGAATCGCAATTAATAATTTCGGTTTTAAAATGCTCTGCCAGTTGTATACAGATATCGGTTTTCCCGACACTGGTGGGTCCGGCAATAATAATCAGGGTAGGTTTCCCCATTACAAATCGTAGTTATCTATCGAATCGAAATTTTCGAAATCTTCTTCATCGAGGTCGAGCTCATCAAATTCATCGCTCAAATCATCGGAATATCCGGCAGCCGAAATTTCATCCACTTTTATTTGCTGAGGGGCAATACCACTACACAGAGTACAGATTGGATAGCTTAAATTTGCATCAGCAGCATCGGCTTGCCTTACATTCACTACTTCGAGTAAAAAATGACGAACCGAGAAGAAATCGTAAATATAGATGAGCTTCTCGCCTTTCTTCGAATAGAACGAACTAATGATTGTTTCATCCATCAGGAGGGAGTCTTTTTGCTCATCCTCATCCATTATTTGCAGGACAATTTCCTGACCTTTATCCCAATGATTATTCGACACATAAAATGCCGTAAGCATTGAAGGATCGTAATCACATGCAGCCTGAATGGCTTCGTGCAGGTCGAGGAAGCTATCGTCGCCAGATATTTCGATATCGCGAACAAAATTTTCTTCCTCGGGCGATATAAGTCTGAATTTGATAATCATACTACAAATGTAATAAAAATTTAAGCGTATCGATTCCATCAGAATAATCGTTTAGCGCAGGTTTTTGAGCGCTTCCCGGCAAAACAGTTCCCTGTTGGTGTCCCGTTGAAACAATGCACTGGAGCGATTCTGTCATTTCTGCAAGAAAAGTCATAGCCTCCTGTCCTGAACTATAACGCATAAAGTGCAAAACTGCCACCGGTGATGCCAACTGGCTATTTTCGCGCAAGAGAAAAAATCCGCAATCGGCAAATTCAAAACGGTTCAACAGAAATAAGGTTCTATAGTAATCGTAGTTGTTTGCATACTTACCAAAGTTCAACAGATGCCCGAATTTTTCAGTAAATACCTCAATGAGCATACCGAAATCATAATCCGGTGGCACGAGCAACATATTTACACTACGGCAGCCCAGTCCAAAATACAAAAATACATCATTGGCCAGCAGTGCAAGTTCTTCGCGGGTTTCGGCGCCCGACAGCAAGGCTGCCGAGTTTCGGTTCCGCCGGATAATATGTGGAAATTTCGAAAAATAATAATCGAAATAACGGCCCGAGTTATTACTCCCAGTGGCAATCACTGCATCGAAGTTTTCTACAATATGCCCGGTAAATTCAATCGAATGAGCTATTTCGGGCAATTCCTGCTTCAGATAATTCAGATACCATTCGGGAAGAAGCCTGTCTTTCGACGATAATTTTGCAATAACGCGATGGCCTGCCACCATACAACACAACAGATCGTGGAATCCGACCAACGGGATATTCCCTGCAAAAATAAGTGCAATTGTTTTATTGCGTTGACTCCCTTGGTTTTCGTACCCTTGCAGCCACGCATCAACTGAATCAGGTTGTAAGGCTTCTACCCAATAAGCCATGACAAATTCCACATTATCGCGTGTGAACCATGCATTGTCTGAGGCAATAGCCTCATAACCCGGAAAGTTGCAACAGGAAGGGTTTTCGAGAACTTTCGAAAACAATTCACGTGTAAAGCCAAACAGGGCGGATTGATTTACAGGCTTCATCACCGGGAATTAGTAGTCGGTTGCATTCCAGATTTCTTCATACATTTCTTCCACATTGCTGAACTGCATTCCATCGTTACCCGTTATCATATTGATAATAAAAATAATCAGCAATAGTCCGCCTACCGATAACCCGATAATGGCACAAATTCTACCCGCATTTACATTGCCCATTGAACTGCCGGCATACATATCGGGATTCTCGCGATAGGCACGTTTTGCTGCAGGTACCAATGCCAAGGCTATGATAGCGAGTATAGGACCAAAAAACGGACCGCAACAACTCAATGAAACAATCGAGAGTATTCCCAATGTAAGAATGGCTTTAGCGTTGGGCAGGCGCATCAACATCTGCTTTGCAGGGGATGATTTAGTTGCTCCTCCAATCGTTTGATTCTGAGTTTTTGCGGTGGCCTGATTAACTGTGTCAGGGTTATTATCTGTCACAGCAGAAAAATCTTCAACCGGACTATTCATCCCGGTATTTGCACTTTCGGGTACAACTGGGGGTGGTGTGTTTTCGTTACCTGATTCAAAACCTTTTTCAATGTTGTCGTTTTCGGTAGTCATAACCAGTGGATATTAAGTAGTTTGAGAATAAAATTCAGTGAAATAAGACCCGTGTTAAAAATAAACAATATCTTTAATATAAGTGTTCCATACCTAAATTGAAACCTAAGGTGAAACACCAGAATTACAAACAACAAAATCAGGGGCAACAGAGCAGGGTAATAATGTAAACTCTGTAAAAAATTGCCATCGAGCAATTCGACAATGGACCGCTGCATACCACAACCGGGGCAATCGCAACCGGTGACGGCCTTAAACGGGCATGGAATCAGATTATGTCTCAACATTTCGAGCATACGGTTTCAAAAGTACTGATTTATTTTGACAGATACCGAGAGACATCCATGATGATGATGTTAAATATTTTATAAAAGAGACCTTTCGTAATCCTGCTCCAAATTTTGTTCATTGCGAAATTGATTCATGAGTCAATTGTTTCCTGAGTGATTTTGCTGATTCAATCAAAACTTTACATTTGCACTTATGACTGTGTATTTACTCGACGATGAACCGGTATTTCCGCATCCATCGCTTGCCGACGATGATGGTTTGCTTGCCGTGGGAGGTGACCTGAGTACTGAGCGCTTGCTTGCCGCATATTCAAACGGCATATTCCCCTGGTTCAATCCGGGTGAGAATATTTTTTGGTGGGCACCTGATCCCCGTTTTATCTTGTACCCCGAAAAATTTAAAATCAGCAAAAGCTTCAGGCAATTTTTGAATAAACACGATTACGATATTGGTTTCAACCAACAGTTTGATAAGGTAATCAAACAATGCAGGCGCATAAAACGCTGCGACCAGCAAGGCACCTGGATTACCCCCGAAATGGAGAAAGCTTACATAGCACTTCATAAAAAAGGGTATTCTATTTCGGTCGAAGTGTGCAACAAAGGCCGGTTGGTGGCAGGGTTATATGGGATACTAACATCACATGTGTTCTGCGGAGAATCGATGTTTCATACCCAAAGCAACACTGGAAAACTTGCCTTGTATGCTTTGGTGGAGTTTTGTAAAAAATCGGGCGTAGAAATTATTGATGTGCAGATGCACACTCCATTTTTTGAAGAAATAGGTGCCGAATTCATTACGTTATCGGAATATCTTCATATCTTGCATGGTCAAGAATGAAAGAAGCGAAAAATATCATTGCCACCCGTGTAAGGGACTTCATGCAGCAACACCAAATTGCTGACAATGCACGTATTTTGTGTGCAGTAAGCGGTGGTATCGATTCTACGGTAATGCTGCACGCATTGCTGCACGAAGGCTGGCATTGCGGAGTGGCCCATTGTAATTTCGGTTTGCGGGGAGCCGAATCGGATGCAGAGCAGCAATTTGTCGCCGAGATGGCCGCTGCTGCCGGTTTGGAATTCCATCTTCAGCATTTCGACACACAAAACACTGCCGAAAGCGAAGGTATCAGCATACAAATGGCTGCCCGGAAACTTCGTTACGAATGGTTTGCAACCCTCATGCAATCGGGTAATTACGACTATCTTGCCCTCGCCCACCACGCTGACGACAGTATCGAAACCATGTTGATTAACCTTGCGAGAGGCACAGGTATTGCCGGTATCACGGGTATTTCGCCTGTTTCGGGATATATTATCAGACCATTATCATCGGTAAGGCGCAGCGAAATAACAGCCTATACCAAACGGTACCGGATAAAATACCGCAACGATAGTTCGAACAACGAAGTAAAATATCACCGAAACCTGATCAGACACCGGATAATCCCACTGTTTGAACAGATAAATCCGGCATTTGGTGATTGTATGCTCGAAAATATGCAACGTTTTGCACAAGCCGAGCGATTAATGAAAACCTCCACCGAGAAAATGCTTCTGGACTGTGTTGAAAAAGATTCGAATCAGGTACTAATCAGGCTTGACAAATTACCGGAAGGGGCTATTGAAAACGGTAGCCTGTTTTCGCTGTTGCGAAACTTTGATGTTCAGGCAAGCTATGCCGAAGAAGTAATAAAATTAACCCAGAGTCAACCCGGTAAATATGTAAATTGCGGAAAAATACAGGTGCTTCGCGACCGGGACAGCCTCATCATTAAAGCCAAAAAGAGTGAAGTCGCAAGTGAATATTTCGTCAGCAACGATACAAGATTACTTACCGAACCATTGGTACTGCATTTCGAAATCAGCAGAAACCGGAACCCTGAATTTAGCAGCGACTCATCGATTGCATACCTTGACTACGATTGCCTGCAATTCCCACTTGTCGTACGTCGGTGGCGAAAAGGAGACCGGTTTATGCCGCTGGGAATGAATGGGTTTAAAAAGCTCAGCGATTTTTTCACCGATAACAAACTGTCACGTTTCGATAAGGAAAATCAATATCTGATTTGTTCGGGAGAAGATATTGTTTGGGTTATCGGCTATCGGATCGACGAAAGATATAAAGTTAAAAAGACAACAAAACAGATTTTTACAATTCAACTATAAAACAAACAATATGCGATTCCAATACAAATACTTATTTTCAGCCTTGGCGCTTTGTGAGATACTTGTTGCATGCGGCCCAACAGAGAACAGCGAAAAACACTTTCCGAGTGCAAACTATCATTACACTGACATCGACACATCGAATATGATGGTGTTTGGAAGAGTTTATGTTCCGGCTTATTCCGACATCTATCAAACCGATGGAACCCGTAGGTTTTCGCTCACAGCAACACTGAGCATTCGCAATGTGGGGTTTACGGATACCGTGTATATATATTCAATTGATTATTATGATTCGCATGGAAAACTTTTAAGAAAATATGCCGAAAAAACCTTGATGTTGCTTCCTCTAGAATCGCTTGAATTTGTCGTTGAAGGCAAAGAGAACAAAGGAGGTGCAGGGGCTAACTTCATTGTTGAGTGGACTGCTGCAAGACAGGTTCATAATCCATTAATTCAAACCGTGATGATTGGCACCGAAGAACGGCAGGGCATTTCGTTTTGCACCGATGGTGTTTTAACTGATTATTACGAAAAACCAACTATTGAATTCTAAGGATATTCAAAGTATTTTTAAAAAACGAATTACTCAGGTTTACCCTCTTTCCCATAACATTTACCATATTCATGAAGAAGTTGCTTGCGGAATTCCTTTTCGGCAGCATAAAACTTAACTAGCTTTTTAATTGGAAGTACTTTTTTAAACTTTGAGTAATATTCCGACTGCAGATTTGCTTTTTGCATTTGAATGTCATTGATTTTATCGAGATTTTTTTCAAGCTCAGTATCAGTCATTTTATCACCACGGTTTTTTAAATCTTTATGGATAGTCCTTTCAGCTTCGATAAATTCATCATTCTTTTTTTCGAATTCATTATAAACAGGCCAGAATTTCTGAGCTTCTTCAACGCTTAAATCGAGTTGAGTCGTAATAAACGATACTTTTTCGGCGCGAATTTTTTCAATGTCCGCTTTTCGGCAATTCTCCTGCGCACTTAAAAGGGCGGGGATTGACATTATAATTGCAAGCAGAAAAATCGGTAAGGTTTTCATATTTTGAATTTATTAAATTTATTCAGTAAGTTCAGCGATCATATCGTAATCCAACAAATAATCTTCGATGGCCTGATTTTCGATTTTTGCAGCTTCTATGGCATCGCCATCCTGCAGTAACTCGATAGTTTCGTAAAAAACGACATCATCGGCAATTAATTCATCAACTTCAATGGTATTTTCTAACAGAGCGGGTACTACTGGCGGAGACTGATGAAGTTTATCTTTATCAACCATCAGTGTCAGACCAATTTTTATAAAAACACCCAGCATAAAAAATGCGGCTGCAAAGTATAGGTAGGGTTTGACAATATCAATCCAACGGGGACTGACATTTTTAGCTTTCGCAGTAATATTTTCGGAGACACGTCCGGGCAAACTATCGAAATAGCCTTCGGGGACTTTGAAAACATCCTTCTTATTACTACTACTATTATTTTCCACCATTATGTCGTTTATTATTTTCTGACAAAATTTATTACAATTGGTTTAAAAACTTTTCTACTTTTTTTACAGCATGATGATAGGATGCTTTGAGCGCTCCTTCGGATGTTCCCAAAATTTCGGACATTTCGTTATACTGCATTTCGTCGTAATAGCGCAGGTTAAACACGATGCGTTGCTTTTCAGGCAAACTCAGGATGGCTTTTTGCACTGCCATTTCGATTTCGGCTCCATCGAAGTATGGGTCGCTGTGCAGCGATTCCAACAGCACATCTTCGTAAGAAAGTGCTGATAAAACATAGTTGCGCTTTTTCTTTTTCAGGAAGTTCAGGGCTTCATTCGTTGCAATTCTAAACAACCATGTAAAAAGTTTCGATTCGTTCCGGAAATTATCGAGTGAAAGATACGCTTTAAGAAATGTGTCCTGAAGCACATCGTCAGCATCGGAGTGCACCAGCAGCAAGCGCCTGATATGGCGATAAAGACCTTGTCCATAAATTACAACTACCTGAGAAAAAGCCTCATCGCGGCTTTCAGGATTCCTGAGCTTCTCAATTAGTTCGTTATATGAAGATTCATCTATTGGCACAAGTTGTTGATTCTTTTCAGTCACAAAAATAACAATCAAAAATTAAACGGCATTGTTTTCATCATATTGTTTGCCAACATACACAAGATTTTCGGGATGTTAAGATTCAATACAGCGACTGGCGTTTAAAAACTTGAATTATGTTATAGGTTATAAATATTGAGCGAATAAGACATCTTAAAAATTCTATTTTTGTAAAAAACAACTTACTATGGATGCAAAATTTGTAAAACAAGCCATCGAGCTTTGGCCGGAACTGGAATGGATTAACAACCCTACACTGCGCGAACAGGTTACCAACACCTGGGCACTGGCCCTTTCGAAATCGGTTCTTACACCCGATGACCTGCGGAACATACCCTTCACCCTATTGGCCGGTCCTGACCTGAAAGTGAGTTTCATGGATCACAAGCGAGCGGTGGTACACATTGCCCGCGATTCAGGAGTTAAATGCAAGGAGTTTTTCGGAGCCGATTTGCCTGTTGATATGGATGTACTGATAGCCGGGGCAATTCTGGCCGATGTCGGAAAGTTGCTGGAGTATGAAATGGGTGCTGACGGCAAAAGTAAAGTGGGCGTTTATGGAAAATACCTGCGTCACCCGTTTAGTGGTGTGTCGCTTGCAGAAGCCTGCGGAGTCCCGGCTTCGGTTTGCCATATAATTGCAACCCACGCCGGTGAAGGTGATATGGTGAAGCGCACCACCGAGGCGTTTATTGTGCATCATGCCGACTTTATGACATTTGAACCTTTTAAAGACAGACTGAAAGTCTGAGTGTGAAAACAATATTAGTTACCATTGGTGATGAATTGCTGACCGGGCATACAGTCGACACCAATTCCGCATGGATGGGTGTTGCACTGAATGCCCGGGGCTTTTCTGTCGACCGCCGCATTACGGTTCGCGATGTGGGCGAAGAGATAAGCGAAGCTATTGATGAAGCCTTTTCGAAAGCTGATGTGGTTTTGGTTACCGGAGGGCTTGGCCCCACCAACGACGATATTACCAAAAAAGTGCTTTGCGGGTATTTTGGAACCACCCTGGCGTTGCATAAAGAGTCGCTGCAACTTATTGAAGAATTTGTAAGCATGCGAGGTTATCCGCTTACCGACAGCAACCGCAATCAGGCCATGGTACCGATTGGATGTACCCCACTCCTCAACCGTATGGGGACAGCGCCCGGGATGTGGTTCGATCACAATGGGAAGGTGCTGGTTTCGATGCCGGGAGTTCCTTATGAGATGGAATACCTGATGTCGCACGAAATAATTCCACGCCTGGCAGAAAGGTTTCACACCGAAAAGGTACTTCATCGCTGGGTAATAACCCAGGGCATTCCCGAAGCTTTTCTGGCAGACAGACTACGGCAGTTCGAAGCTGGTTTACCGGATTTCATCAGAATGGCCTATCTGCCATCGCAGGGCGTGATAAAACTTCGGCTCAGTGTTTACGGTGCAACCCCTGAGCAGGAAATGCAATTACAATCGAAAGCAGCAGGACTGGCATCAGAAATCCGGGATGTGGTGGTTAGTGAACAAGATGAATCGCTGCAACAGATTGTTGGTCGTTTACTTACCGAAGGTCAAAAAACACTGGCACTAGCCGAAAGCTGCACGGGAGGATATATTGCCCACCTGATTACCCAGATTCCCGGTAGCTCGGCATACTTCAAAGGCGGTGTGGTTGCCTATTCGAACGAGGTAAAGGTGGCACTGCTGGGCGTAAACCCTGCTACCCTCGAAGCGCACGGAGCCGTGAGCACCCAAACAGCAGCCGAAATGGCTGAAGGCGTGCGCAAACGCTTACAGGCCGACTATGGTCTGGCAACCACCGGAATTGCCGGACCCGACGGTGGCACAGCAATTAAACCGGTGGGAATGGTTTGTGTGGCTTTAGCCTCGCACGATAAAATTATAAGCGAAACATTTCGGTTCGGCAAGCATCGAAACAACAATATTATCAGAACAGCGAATACTGCCTTGGGGAAACTCATCAGGGAACTGCTGAGCTAAGGAATCCTATCGGTTAAAAGGATTTAGTCGTCGCTTTTTTCCCGTGAAATAACCTTCTTTAACCTGCTTCACATCTTCGATAGTAAAAAAAGCGGCCGGATTGTTCTGTTTCAGGACACCGATGAACTCCTCAATCTGGCTTCGGCGAATGGTCGAAAAAATCATTTTTACGGGATGTTCCATCCCCATGGCATCGACTAGTGTTAAACGAAAACCGTGTTGCTTAAGCAGGGCAAGCGAAATTTCGGAGTCTTTCTGAAAAACCACACGGACCATGACATAACCAATCGACAGCCGGCGTTCGAGAAAAATACCCACAATGTTTCCGGTAGCGAAACCGGCAGCAAATACCACATAATAATAAATATTGTCAATTTTTGACATTATTTGTCCGATTGCCAGCAGCCAAACAAACGACTCGAAAAATCCAAAGACGAATACCGGAATTGTAAAACCCTTGGTGGCAAAAATAATTCGCAAAATACCGAGGCTTTGGTCGGTTACCCGGGCAATAAATATCAATAGTGGCAGTAACAAATACGCGTACCAGTCGAAATGGATGAATAGGTCGTTGAGCATGGTCTTTTTTTTACTAAACGCAAAAGTAAAAAGATTGTTTTCCAGTCCAATAAATATTTACTCCAAAGCCTTTGATTATAAGAAAAAAACACTACTTTTGCGGCTCGAATTTTATCTATACATAATGTCTAACTTATTAATTTGAGAAATTAAATTATGACAGAACAAGAAAACAACCTGATGGCTGAAGAAACACAGCCTCAGCAAACCGAAAATCTGGCAGCAACCGAAGAAGTTACAGAAACCGAAGTTGCTTCCGAAATCGTTGCAGAAGAAACTCCTGTAGCAGAAACCCAAGAAGCTGAATTTGTATTCGATGCAAAGCCGGCAAAAAAAGCTGTTGAATACAGCAGTAAAGAAGTTAAACCCCTCGATGATTTCAATTGGGAAATCATGGGGAAACGCGAAGAGTCGTACACCAAAGACCAACGCAAACAACTCGAAGAACTTTACAACCGTACACTTTCTACAGTACGCGAAGGCGAAGTTTTCGACGGCACAGTGGTAGCCATGAACAAACGCGAAATTGTGGTGAACATTGGTTACAAGTCGGAAGGTGTGATTAACGCAAACGAATTCCGCTACACTCCCGATATGAAAATCGGTGATTCGGTGGAAGTGTATGTCGAAAACATGGAAGACGGCAACGGACAGTTACTGCTTTCGCACAACAAAGCCAAAGCATTGCGTTCGTGGGAACGTGTTAACAAGGCATTCGACAACGACGAGATTATCATGGGGTATATCAAATGCCGTACAAAAGGCGGTATGATTGTGGACGTATTCGGTATCGAAGCCTTCCTCCCCGGTTCGCAAATCGATGTGAAACCCATCCGCGACTACGATGTGTATGTTGACAAAGTGATGGAATTCAAGGTTGTGAAAATCAACAACGAATTCAAGAATGTTGTGGTTTCGCACAAAGCCCTTATCGAAGCTGAACTCGAAGAACAGAAGAAAGTTATCATTTCGAAACTCGAAAAAGGACAGGTTCTCGAAGGTACAGTTAAAAATATTACATCATACGGTGTATTTATCGATCTGGGAGGTGTTGACGGACTTATTCATATTACCGACCTCAGCTGGGGTCGCGTAAGTCATCCCGAAGAAATTGTAACCCTTGATGAGAAAATCAATGTGGTTATTCTCGATTTCGACGACGACAAAAAACGTATTGCCCTGGGTCTGAAACAGCTCACACAACATCCATGGGATTCGCTTGACGAAAACATTAAGGTTGGTGACAAGGTTAAGGGTAAAGTAGTTGTTCTGGCCGATTATGGCGCATTTGTCGAAATTTCGACCGGCGTTGAAGGTCTCATTCACGTTTCCGAAATGTCGTGGTCGCAACACCTGCGTTCGGCTAACGAATTTATGAAAGTGGGCGACGAAGTAGAAGCCGTTGTTCTGACCTTAGACCGCGAAGAACGCAAAATGTCGCTGGGTATTAAACAACTCTATCCCGATCCATGGGAAAAAATCGAAGTACGCTATCCGATTGGTTCGAAACACAATTCGAAAGTGCGCAATTTCACCAATTTCGGTGTATTTGTTGAACTTGAGGAAGGTGTTGACGGACTGGTTCATATCAGCGATTTATCGTGGACGAAGAAAATTAAGCATCCTGCAGAATTTACCGCTATCGGAGCAGACCTCGAAGTGGTTGTTCTCGAAATTGACAAGGAAAACCGCCGCCTGAGTCTTGGACACAAACAGGTAGAGGAAAATCCATGGGATGTATTTGAAACTATTTTCTCGCTCGATTCGATTCACGAAGGAACCATTGTAGAAATGAACGATAAAGGTGCTATCATTGCCCTTCCTTACGGAGTTGAAGGTTTTGCCACACCGAAACATCTGGTTAAGGAAGACGGTGTTCAGGCAAAAGCTGACGAAAAAATCAATTTCAAGGTGATTGAATTCAATAAAGACGCCAAGAAAATCTTTGTTTCGCACAGCCGCATCCACGAAGATGAAAAACGTGAAAAGATGGATGAGGAACGCAAATCGAAACAGAAAGATTCGGGTGCTGCTCCTAAAAAAGCTAAACCCATGGGCGATAAAATTGAGAAAAACACCATTGGAGATATGGTTGACCTCGACGGTTTGAAGAAAGAACTGGCAAAGAAAGAGAAGAAAGAAAATGCCAAGAACGAAGCCAGCGACAGCAACGAATAACAAGGTATTACTTATTAGAAAAGCCGGGTGACCGGCTTTTTTTATGTCTGATTTTTTGAATTTAGCGGTGTTTCCGATACGGTGTGGGTTAACATCCGGATTACAAATTGACGAGCGGGAGGAATTAAGATTTGAGATTGAAGATTTAATTCAGATTGAAGATTTGAGATTTGGATGTTAAATGTTTTTATGTAAAATGTAAAAGGGGTTGAATTCTAATTTAAGATTTAAGATTTAAGACTTTTTTATTTGTGATTTAATTCAGATTGAAGATTTGAGATTTGAGATTTAATTCGGATTTGAGATTATTGTTTGGATAGCTATGATGAAGAAAGTGTGAGTGTGAGTGATGAGATTTGGGAATACATCCCCCTACCCCCTTCGAAGGGGGAATTGAGACGCGAAGATGGAGATGCGATAATGGAGACGCGATTATGGAGACGCGATAAATCGCGTCTCTACGGGTGTTTATCTGATTTTGCGGGCTAAGGCGAGGCCGTCGCGGATGGGAATTATTACTTTTTCGAAATCGGTATCCTGACGCAGCATCTCGTTGAAGCGGATTACTCCACGGGTCATTTTATCGGAATTATTGGGGTTTTGCAATACCTTGCCATCCCACAACACATTGTCGGCCAACAAATAGCCACCCGGTCGGAGTTTGGGTTTTACACACCCGAAGAGTTCGGGATATATAGCTTTTTCGGCATCGAGAAATATCATGTCGTAGCAGTCGTCGAGTGTTGGAACGACTTCGAGTGCATCTCCGAAGAAAATGCGGATGCGGTTGGCAAGCCCGGCTTTCGCAAAATACTTTTGCATGATGGTTTCGAGTTCATCGTCAATTTCAACGGTATGCAGAAAGGCTCCGGGTTTTAAGGCTCCGGCCATGCAGATGGCAGAGTAACCGGTAAATGTGCCGATTTCGAGTATTTTGTCGGGGTTTATCATCTGCACGAGCATGCGCAACAGCACGCCCTGAGCATGGCCGGAAATCATGCGGGGGTGTACGGTTGTGAGATAGGTTTCGCGCGAAAGTTCGCTCAGCACCTCGTTTTCGGCGTCCGAAATGCTTTCGGCATAGCGTTCTATATCGCGGTTGAGCAGTGACATATCAATTAAAGAGTAACATCGACAGTTTATCGGGGTAGCAAATTTCGTTGGCAACTTCAAGAATATCGGATGCAGTAACTGCTTCGATGCGGTTGCACAGGGTTTCGAAGCTTTCGACCTCGTCGAATACAAGGTAACTTTTTCCAATCGAAAGCATCAGACTGGAATGGTTTTCGGCACCCATGGCCATCTGCCCGATGATTTGTTTGCGGGCTT
The DNA here is from genome assembly GCA_029564465.1 of Bacteroidota bacterium. GTDB lineage: Bacteria > Bacteroidota > Bacteroidia > Bacteroidales > ML635J-15 > JAGOEF01. The sequence goes on from JAKQPY010000219.1 coordinate 21,000, forward strand.
TCGACAGTTGCAGGCTTCCCAAACGGTGGTTACACAAGCCCATTATCTCTTTACGGATTAATGTGAGTGACTTATCGACATTGGCCTGATCGGTACCAAAATAGACCGAGAAATTTCCGGTTTCGAAATATGGATTATACACTGCTTCGATGTTGTAGGTGATACCATGTTTTTCGCGAAGCAGTAAGTTCAGGCGGGAATTCATGCCCGGACCGGCAAGAATATTCGATAAGACCAAGAGGGGCAGTCGTTTTGGGTCACGATAGGAATAGGCCGTATTGCCAATTATGCAATGCGACTGGTGTGATTTAATCTTTTTCACCGTATTGAAACTACCGTTACCGCCAAACAACTGACGCTGGTATGCACGGGTGTTGACCGGGAAATGACCCATGTAGCGGGTACACAATTGCATTAGCTTTTTAAAATCGATATTCCCTACCGAACAAAAAACCATTTGATCGGTGCAAAAACATCGCTGAACAAAATCATTAATTTTATCGACACTGATATTTTTCACAGATTTACGACTGCCTAAAATTGGATTTCCCAATGGGTGATGGTTGTAGAGCATGGCTTCGAACTCGTCGAAAATAAGTTCGGCAGGGTTATCGCGGTAGGAGTTTATTTCGTCGCAGATTACCTCACGCTCCTTAATGAGTTCCTTTTCGGGATACACCGAATTGAAAACCACGTCAGCCAGCAACTCGATGCTTCGCTCATAATAGGTGTTGAGGAAACCTGCATAGAGGGTGATATCTTCTTTTGTGGTGAAAGCGTCCATATCGCCTCCAACATCATCGAGCCGGCTGAGTATGTGAAATGCTTTGCGATGGCGTGTACCCTTGAACATCATGTGCTCGGTGAGGTGGGCAATTCCCGATTCGGTTGCCAGCTCGTCGCGGGTGCCGGCATTTATCATGATTCCACAATGCGACACCGTTGAACGGGTGGGGATGTGAATCACACGGATTCCGTTTGGTAATATTCCCTTACAATGTTCCATCAGCACAATTTGGACGCAAAGATATGAATTTGCATTATACTCCGGCTACTTGCGTACATTTCAAAAAAAAAACACTTCAGCGAAACTGCGAATGTGTACAGGCAATTTCAGACAATAAAGGTAGAGCTGATTGATTTGTGGGTATATACCTTTCGGATAATATCGGCAAACAGGTCGCCGATTGAGAGTACATGAATTTTAGAAGACAGGGGTTTTACGGGAATCGAATTGGTAACCACGACTTCGGTAATGCTCGATTTTTCGATACGTTCGTATGCGGGACCCGAAAGAACGGGGTGGGTAGCTACCACGCGAACACTTTTTGCACCTTTTTCTATCATCAGGTTCGAAGCCATGCAAACGGTTCCGGCGGTGTCGATCATATCGTCGACAATAACTACATTTTTACCTTCGACTTCGCCAATCACCTTCATTTCGGCAACCACATTTTCTTCCTCGCGCGATTTGTGGGCAATGGCCATACTGCAACTCAGGAAGTGTGAGTAGGCTTTGGCACGTTTGCTACCACCCATATCGGGAGATGCAATGACCAGGTTATCGAGGTTGAGGCTTTTAATGTAGGGCACAAACAAGGCTGATGCAAACACATGGTCGACCGGAACGTTGAAAAAACCCTGAATCTGGTCAGCGTGCAGGTCCATGGTCATTACCCGGTCGACACCCGAAGCCGAGAGAACATCGGCAATTACTTTGGCACCTATTGAAACACGGGGTTTGTCTTTTCGATCTTGACGGGCAAAGCCGAAGTAAGGTATCACTGCCACCACCTTATAGGCCGAAGCACGCTTGGCGGCATCAACCATAAGCATCAGTTCGATGAGGTTTTCGGCAGGCGGACAGGTTGATTGAATAATAAACACGGTGCAACCGCGCACGGTTTCGTTCAAACTCGGTTGAAATTCCCCATCGCTGAAGCGGATGAGGTTACTTTTCCCAAGTTCCATTTCGGGATCATAACATTTTACGATTTCCTCCGACAAATAACGGCTTGCCGAACCGGAGAAGAATTTTATAGGTGATTCCATGTAATGAGTTTTTTCACCGACAAATGTAATGAAAAGGCAGCGCCCCAAAAATCGAAATTGAACCATTTCAATACAAATTTATTAACAGGTTCTTAATAATTTATTTACCTGTAACGTTGTATTGTAACTATCTTTGTAAAGTGTGTGCAAAATTCTTTATAATTTTATTTGGGATGGAGTCAACTTTTTTGCAATCAAGTTGTTAACCCATTGAAACAAGGCGTATTGATAAGACAGTTTTTATGAAAATAACAAAAGGAATACTGTTGCTGATAGCAACAGCAGTGTTTTTTGCGATGCAGGCATGGTCGCAAACAACGGTAATCAACGAAAATATACAGTCGTGGACAGCACGAGGCAGCTATGGCACCTATACCCAGACTATTTCTGCAGGAACTGTTAATATGGTGCAATGCATTGTGCAACCTTCGGCATCGGCATCGGGAACAGGGTCTGTTGGGCTGGTGCAATTGCGGGGTACAAGTGGAATTCTCGCGTTACCACAGGTTTCATCGGTTTCGGTGGCCGAATTTCGGATTGCTGCAGGTGGAGCCGGTCGTAGTGTTAAATTGCAAGAATACAATGGCAGCACATGGGTTGATGTTACCACTTTTAGCGGAATAGGAACTACCGGAGCCACCTATACGCATGCACTGAACAATTCATCTTCTACACAACTCAGGCTGGCATCACCCAGTAACGCAATATATGTTCACGATATTATCATAAAAGATTATGCGGTAGCATCTCCAACTATTGAAGTAACTCCCACAAGCCTTTCGGGCTTCACCTACATTGTTGGCAACGGCCCCAGCACTGCGAAAACATTTACGGTTTCGGGCAGTAATCTCACTGCAAATATCAGCCTGACTGCACCCGCAAATTATGAAATATCGCTAAGTTCAGGTAGTGGATATGTAGCCTCAATAAACCTGCCACAATCGGGCGGTTCGGTGGCCAATACCACCATTTATGTAAGACTGAAAGCCGGATTATCAGCCGCAAACTACAATGGAGAAACAATATCTGCTTCAAGCACAGGAGCCACAAACAAAACCGTAACCTGTAACGGAACTGTTACAACGCCTACCATTACTGTTTCGGCAACAGCATTAACTGGTTTTGCCTATAATCTGGGCAATGGCCCCAGTACTTCGCAGAATTTTACCGTTTCGGGCAGCAGTCTTAAGGCTAACATAGGTTTAGCTGCTCCCACCAATTACGAAATATCGCTAAGTTCCGGAAGTGGATATGCCACATCGCTTACGCTAACCCAGTCGGGTGGATCGGTTTCCACTACTACCATATATGTCAGGCTTAAACAGGGATTGCCAATTGCCAACTACAACGACGAGCTAATAAACATTACCAGTACCGGAGCTACATCAAAAACTGTGGAATGCGATGGCGAGGTGGTTTGTGGTACACCTACGGCGCCTGTTGCTACCGATGCCAGCAATATTGACGAAGACAGTTTTACGGCCAACTGGAATTCGGTGAGTGGTGCCGGCGGGTATTATCTCGATGTATATACATTAGAATCGGGAGGAACAGCCAGCGATTTGTTTATTTCGGAGTATGTTGAAGGTAGCAGTAATAATAAATACATAGAAATATTTAACGGCACTGGAGCGACAGTTGATTTAAGTGATTATAGTTTGAGGTTATTCGCAAATGGCACGACCACTCCAACAAATGATGTTCTACTTTCGGGAACACTAGCCAACAATTCAAGCATAGTATATAAAAACTCATCGGCATCTATTTATGGTGGAGCAGCCACTTCGAATACTGCAATGAATTTTAACGGAAATGATGCGATTGCTTTGTTCGATACTATTACTCATTCTTATGTTGACATTATTGGTCGAATTGGCGAAGACCCGGGAACAGCATGGACAAGCGGATCGCATTCTACCTTCAATAAAACTTTAGTGCGTAAATCAACCGTGCTGTCGGGAGTAACTACAAATCCTTCATCGGGATTTCCCACGTTGGAATCAGAATGGGATGTATATAATACCGATGATGTTAGCGATCTTGGCTCTCATACTTTCGATGGTGCCGGAGCAGAAGTTTTTATTCTCGAAAACGAAGATGTAGGCAATGTTACTTCTTATCTTGTTGACGGACTTACAACGGGGACCACCTATTATTATCGTGTAAGGGCATACAACACCTGCAGCGGAGTTAGCAGTAATTCAAATGTTGTCAGCGTTGTTCCGGTTGAACCACCCGACTACAGCAATATTTTTATAAGCGAAATAGCGGGAAAGGGTTACAATGGCGACTGGAACAACGAATACGTTGAATTTTCGAATACCGGCAGCAGCGCCATGAACATAAACGGATGGAAAATAAAATATTACGAAGGGGCAAGCCTCGAAGGAACACTTACGCTTTCGGGAAATATCGCTGCAAACGATGCCTATGTGGTAGCCACACGAAGCACAAATAATGCACTAAGCCCCAATGCAGTATTCTCGCCACAGATACCAATTAACGAAAACTTTTATGTAGTGCTTGAAGATGCCGATGGAAACATTATCGACCAGGCAGGCAGCAGCAGCGATTTATTTCCGCACGACTACAACTACGAGTTTACCAATTGTGGAGGCAACAACCTGCCCGTTGCAAACTGGATAAATTTGGGATCGGCCAATGGCACCCCCGGTGTGGTGAATTGTGTCTCGACCAATGCTTCCGATGGCGATGGCATAGCTGTTGTAATAAACAACGGCAGCAATGCGCTGAATGGCTCCGACATCTGGCAACGAAAAAGCAACGGACAAAAAATGCGAATCACCATTAGTGGCGAGCATGCCGATTACCTGCAGAATGCTTCGGTAGTTCTTCCCGCAGGCATTACCAACTATTCCTCTTCCGACATTAGTTTATCGGGTGATGCAAAAGTAGCCGGCACTTCGTTTGTGCTTTCGGGAAATACCATCACGGTAAGTGGAGCCGAAATCAGTAATACAAAAGATTTAATTATCGACATCAACAGTTTTCAGGCTCCCGAAATAAGCGATATCACCGACAATGGTATCGACACAGTTGTTGTTTCAACAGCTATTCAGGGAGGCACTCTTACAGCCATTGCCGAACAACCGGTGATATACACCACCATACCCATCGATAACATTAAGCACTACAATACTGCTACCGGAGCATTGTATAAAAAAGACATTGTAGTGGCCGTTGAAGGAACTTCTACCATTGCTTCAGGCAGACTTGCCACTGCCAGTTACGACCAGTTTTTTATACAAGAAGGCGAAGGTGCCGTTGCTGCCGGGCTATGTATCAGAAAAGATGGCAACTTTGAACCGGCAACCGAAATATCACATCACTATGTAATTAAAGGGGAGATAAAGCTGGTGAGGGGGGGAACCATTAATAAAACCGATGCACGTGCTAACCTCACAGCAATATCGAACCCAGTTGTAATTGTAAGCCTTGGTGAAACAGTGTTGCCCCTTCCTTATATTACTACCATCGATGAATTATATGCCATGACCGATCAGGAATTCGAAGCAGTAGATGGAGTGCTGATGCGCATTATGAATGCCACAAAATCGTCGGGTACATGGCCGGCTAATAACGAAAGTTGGGCCAATATAGAAATTAGCGACAATGGTGGAAGCAATACACTACGCTGCTACATTTTTGCCAACACCAACATTGGTGGGAACGAAGAACCGGAATGGCCGGTTAATATGCTTACACTGGTTTACAACTACGACGACGACAACCATGATGTGGGGGATGGACCTAGCGACAGGCAGATTACCCCGGTTTATTACGATAATTTTTACACAAAGTTGGTATGGAGGGGTAGTACAGGAAATAAATTATGGTCAGATACGCGAAATTGGAGTCCATACATCCTTCCAC
>JAKQPY010000223.1:0-24382 GCA_029564465.1 Bacteroidota bacterium
AAACAACAATGCCTATGCCGAGAGCTGGGAGTGGGATTTTGGAGACGGTTTCAGTGGTAGCGGTAGCAAAGACATAGAGCATGGCTACTATCAACCGGGTGAATATACGGTGCTGGTGGAGGTAACACAGGATGGTTGCACCAAAACCGCAGAAAAACTAATTGTGATAGAAGACCACACAGGGGGCATAGCCAGTAGAACCGGGAATGAGGCGATCACCATTTATCCCAACCCGGGCAGCGGACAGGTTGTAATAAAAACCAACAACGGCAGTGCCATAGGAAGCATTCGTATCAGCAGTACATCAGGAAAGCAAATGTACAAAGCCGATATCAGCAGTCAAGAAATCCTTATAGACATAAGCCAATGGAATGTAGGAACTTACCTAGTAGAATGCAAGGAACACGGAGTGATGAAGTTGTTGGTGGAATGAGTTGGCAGAATGCAGAAGGGGTGATTTTTAGCATTTGTCACCCTGAGTAACGGAGCGAAGCGAAGTGCTCATCGAAGGGTGAATCCGAAGACGTTTCTCCATAATCCCTGTCTATGCTTCGATTAACGCTGCGCTACTCAGCATGACAGGGGCATTTGTCACCCTGAGTAACGGAGCGGAGCGAAGTGCTCATCGAAGGGTGAATCCGAAGACGTTTCTCCCTAACCCCTGCCTATGCTTCGATTAACCTTCCGCTACGCTCCAGTACTCAGCATGACAGGGGCATTTGTCACCCTGAGTAGCGTAACGAAGTGGAGCGGTAATCGAAGGGTGACTGCCGAAGCCGTTTTCAGTTCCCCTGCCTATGTTTCGATTAACGCTGCGCTACTCAGCATGACAGGGGCGGTTGTCACCCTGAGTAACGAAGCGAAGCGAAGTGCTCATCGAAGGGTGAATCCGAAGCCGTTTCTCCATTACCCCTGCCTATGCTTCGATTAACGCTGCGCTACTCAGCATGACAGGGGCGGTTGTCACCCTGAGTAACGAAGCGAAGCGAAGTGCTCATCGAAGGGTGAACCTGGAGACGTTTCTCCCTAACCCCTGCCTATGCTTCGATTAACGCTGCGCTACTCAGCATGACAGGGGCGGTTATCACCCTGAGTAGCGTAACGAAGTGGAGCGGTAATCGAAGGGTGAATCCGAAGACGTTTCTCCCTAACCCCTGCCTATGCTTCGATTAACGCTGCGCTACTCAGCATGACAGGGGCATTTGTCACCCTGAGTAGCGTAACGAAGTGGAGCGGTAATCGAAGGGTGCACACGAAGACGTTTCTCCATAATCCCTGTCTATGCTTCGATTAACCTTCCGCTACGCTCCAGTACTCAGCATGACAGGGGCACCCTCCTATTTTACCATCATTTTCAGCCTGAGTTTGTGCGCATGGTTTCTTACTTCGGCGATATAGACACCGGCAGGTTTTCCGGCCAGCGTTATCAGGGTTTTGGGTGTTTGCAATATTTGTGTCGAGACAACATCGCCAATGGCATTATACACGGTTAGACGGTTGTTCATCAATAAATTTCCTTCGAACTGCAACTCAAAATTTCCTCTTTCCTTGGTTTCGTTTATGGTAAAATCAACATTGGTTTCGAGAGCAGGGAGATACTTTTTGTTGCAATACTTATTGTTTTCGCCAAGAAACCGAATGGTTTGATAAAACAAGGGCCACCAGTAATCGCTCGGGAATATCGAATAATCAAGTTCGCTGATATTAATGCTGCCACAGCTATAAAAACAATGTCCCTGTCCTTCGTATGGATAAAATTGCGCATTGCACCCAAGGCTGTCGAAATGCTCCTTCATCGCCTTAGAACCATAGAAGTATACATTCAGGTCTTTACCATAAGTAAAATTCAGGGCATAATCTTTATCGAACGGAACAATCGGGTCGAGCGAGCCATGAATGAACAGCATGGGCACGGCATCGTAATCGTCGAGCAGACTCAGGTCGCTGGTAGCACCCCAAAAAGCCACCACGCCGGAAATTTTAACACGGTGGTCGCTAAAGCTGCCTGTACAATCGAGGCAACGCAAATCGGCATTGTTGGCACCAAACCCGGTACTGTAGGTTTCGGGTGGGCGTTCCGAATCGTCCATATACACCGTGTTTATCGAAGTGATGGCTCCTGCGCTGTTTCCCAGCAAGAAAATCTGTGTGGTGTCGATACCAAACCTGTCGCTGGTATGAATCAAATAGCGCACGGCAGCACGGCAATCCTGAGTAGCCCGGTACATTGCCCTGATGATGCCTGCATCGCTGCCAATAGCCTTGCCGCTGCCCAATGGATTAAAACCCACACGGTAGTTGATTGCAGCTGCCACATAGCCATAGTGGGCCAGGCTGTCGCACCAGGCCTTCATATCGCGCCGCTCTTTAGACCCCTGCAAAAATGCACCCCCGTACAAGCAAACCACGAGTGGACGCTTTGCCTGTTTATCGTTGGCCGGATAATAAATGTCGAAGCTTAGCGACTCCGGATCGTTCATGCCAAATCCGGTAAAATCCCAGGAGTCCTCAACAGCATAAACAATGTCTTTTTCGATGGTAATCTGCTCGAAAACCCGTGATGTATAGCGGTTTTGAGCAATCAACATGCTGCTAAGCAACAGAAATACAATTATATAGAAAAAATATTTCAAAAAATTCACAGTTAGATGTCACAAATGTACAAGTTATTCGTTATAACAAATTAAACACCAAAGTTTAGTTAAATTTTTTTATTTTGCGCACCAAACCAATGTTTTGATAAAAAAGGTTTCCATTATAATAATCCTGCTGGCCATCGCCACAAGTATGGCCCATGCGCAGCTCATCAGGATGAACAACCGCCTGGTAATAGCAGGGATGGTGGTCGATGCTACCGATTCGTCGCCATTGGCTTATGTAAACATCTACGTAAAACACACACGCAGTGGCACCATCACCGATACTTCAGGATATTTTTTGTTGTTTGCCAATGTAGGCGACACCATCATTTTTTCGTCGCTGGGTTACGAAAAACTCCATGTGGTTGCCACCGATACCCTGGGTGATATCGCCCGACCCGCATTTGTCGAAATGAAACGTACGGTGTATGAACTTTCGTCGGTCGATATAATCGCGTTGCGGCGATATCAGCAGTTTAAGTACGAAGTCATCAATATGAAACTGCCCGAAGACGACTACGTGAGGGCCGCCAACAATTTTCCCATCAGGCCGGTGGACCTCGATTACTACACCCGTCAGGGGGCTTCGGGCTTTGGGTTGATATTCCATCCGATTACGGCATTATACGACGCTTTCAGCAAAGAAGGAAAGGAAAGGCGTAAGCTGGCTGAGGTTACCGAACAAGATAGTTACCGTGCTGCTGTCGAACAAAAATATAACCTGAAAATGGTTATGCGGGTAACCGGACTGAACGATACCGAAGCAGGATTGTTTATGAAGTGGATGAATCTGTCAGATCCTTTGGTAATCAATGCATCGGAATATCAGCTTATCGAAATAATCATGATGCAGTTTGTGAAATACCAGAAACAGCAATAAACGTGGTTAAGACAAAAACATTGGCATACTTACACAACAGCATAGGCAGAAGTCATTCTCCGATAGGTTCACGACACAGGTTAAAAGACAAAATCCAAGCAAAAAACCGACAGGTTATTAACAACACACAATTTTCAACTTGCTGATTTTCTGAATATTTACCAATCGAAAAGAATTTATTTTTAAAATTGTTGATTTTTCAAAATAATTATATCTTTGCAGTCCATTTTGGCGAAAGCTAAGTGTGAACATAAAGAATATAAATTAAAAGTTTTAGTGCAGTGAACACATTAAGTTATAAAACTGTATCAGCCAACAGGAACACTGTTCAGAAAGAATGGGTACTGGTTGATGCTGAAGGTCAGGTATTGGGTCGGTTGGCTTCGAATGTAGCCTATATGCTGAGGGGAAAACACAAACCTGATTTCACCCCCCATGTTGATTGTGGCGCCAATGTAGTTGTAATCAACGCCGAAAAGGTACTTCTTACCGGTAAAAAACTCACCGACAAAGAATATGTAAGCCATTCGGGTTATCCTGGCGGACAGAAGATCCAGTCGCCGGAGGAATTGTTCAAGAAATATCCGGAACGTGTGATTGAAAAAGCCGTAAAAGGAATGCTTCCAAAGAACAAACTGAGCAATCAGTTGTTCCGCAATTTATATGTTTGCGTTGGCACCGAGCACCCCTACGCTGCACAGAAACCGAAAAAAATAGATATCAACGAAATTAAATAGGCAACATGGATACAGTTAATGCCATTGGCAGAAGGAAAGCCGCTATTGCAAGGGTATATCTTAGTGAAGGTAAAGGAAATATCACCGTGAATGACCGCAAAATGGAGGAATACTTCCCCCTGATGCAAATACAATATATAGTAAAACAGGCTCTGTTGGTTACCGAAACCACCGAGAAATTCGACGTTAAAGCCAACCTCGAAGGTGGTGGCATTAAAGGTCAGGCTGAAGCATTGCGCCTTGCCATTGCCCGTGCCATAATTAAAACAGACGCTGAAACCCGCCCCATACTGAAATCGAATGGATTCCTTACCCGTGATGCCAGGGTGGTTGAGCGCAAAAAGCCCGGTCAGAAGAAAGCCCGTAAAAGATTCCAGTTCAGCAAGCGTTAGTCTGCTGCTGCTTTTCAGGCTCTGTTTAGAATCTAAATTGTCCGGACTATCAGCAATGGTACTACCTGACAATTGTTTTTATAAGAATGTAAACTAAATTTAATTGAACATGCCAAGACTCAGTTTTGATGAATTATTGAACGCAGGTGTTCATTTTGGGCACCTTCGCAGGAAGTGGAATCCACACATGGCTCCCTACATCTTCATGGAAAGAAACGGGATTCATATTATTGACCTGCACAAAACCGCGGTAAAAATCGACGAAGCCGCCAACGCCCTGAAGCAAATTGCAAAATCGGGACGTAAAATTTTATTCGTTGCCACCAAGAAACAAGCCAAAGACATTGTGGCCGAAGAAGTACAAAAAATCAGTATGCCTTACGTTACCGAGCGCTGGCCCGGTGGTATGCTTACCAACTTCCCGACCATCCGCAGGGCTGTGAAAAAAATGACATCCATCGACAAAATGATGGTTGACGGTACTTTCGATACCATGTCGAAACGTGAAAAACTTCAAATTTCGCGTCAGCGCGCCAAACTCGAAAAGAACTTAGGTAGTATTGCCGACCTGTCGCGCCTGCCCTCTGCACTTTTTGTGGTTGACGTTATGAAAGAACATATTTCGGTGAAAGAAGCCCAACGTCTCAGCATCCCTGTTTTTGCCATTGTTGACACCAACTCTGACCCGACAGGTATCGATTTCCCGATTCCTGCCAACGATGACGCTTCAAAATCCATTCAACTGATTGTGAAAACCATGTGCGACGCCATCAGAGAAGGACTCGAAGAACGTAACCAGGAAAAAGACAAACTTGCCGACAAAGCGGTTGACGCCGACGTAGATGCCGAAGACGAAGATGAAGTTTTCGACAGCAAGCCATCACGCAAATACACTGTTGATGAAGAAGAAGAATCCGGTGTAAAATCGGATGCAAAAAAACCGGTTGGCCGCAAGAAAATTGTGAAAACCACCAAGGTTAAAGATAACTAGTAATCACGTAAAAAAATTAATTTTATTATGGCAGAAATAACAGCAGCCGATGTAAGCAAGCTGCGCAAAATAACCGGAGCCGGTATGATGGACTGCAAAAAAGCCCTCACCGAAGCTGACGGAGATTTCGAAAGAGCTCAGATACTGATTCGCGAAAGAGGATTGGCCATTGCCAACAAACGTGCCGACAGAGAAGCATCCGAAGGTGCCGTATTATCGTGTACTTCAGCTGATAAAAAACTGGGCGTTGTAATTGCATTAAATTGCGAAACCGACTTTGTTGCCAAAAACGAAGATTTCGTGCAGACAGCAAAAAGCATCCTGAATATTGCAACCGAGAACAACCCTGCCGACCTGAATGCATTGAAAGCATTGGTTATCAATGGAAAAACGGTTGAAGACATGATTCTCGAAAAGAGCGGTATTACCGGCGAAAAAATGGAACTCGCTTATTACGATTTTGTAAAAGCAGGATATGTTTCGTCATATATTCACATGGGCAACAAACTGGCTACCATCGTTGGTTTCAACAAACCCGTTGAGGAGCAGGCAGCAAAAGACATAGCAATGCAGGTTGCAGCCATGGATCCGGTAGCTGTTAAACCCGAGGATGTTCCACAAAATGTCATCGAAAAAGAACTCGAAATTGGTCGCGAACAAGCCCGTAACGACGGAAAACCCGAAAACATGATTGACAAAATCGCTCAGGGTAAACTCCAGAAATTCTACAAAGAATCTACCCTGTTGAATCAGGACTTCGTGAAAAACGGAAAAGTTACTGTCAATCAGTATCTGCAAGGATTCGACAAAGAACTTACCGTTACAGGTTTCAAACGTTTTGGCCTGAAAAATTAAGCAACTTACCCTACCAGGATTAAAGCCGTGCCCGGTAAGCACGGCTTTTTTCGTATCCCATTGCTTTGTGATGCCTGCCTGAACGTGAAAAATATGTTTGAATAAACCAATAATTTTGTAAATTTATCGCTCAATTTTTAGACCTATGACGACCAACAAATTTAAGAGGGTATTGCTTAAACTTTCGGGCGAATCGCTCGAAGGCAATCTGGGTTACGGCATCGATCCTGACCGCCTGATGGAATATGCCCAACAGGTACATCATGCCCATTGCACCGGAGTTCAGATAGGGATTGTAATAGGCGGAGGAAACATTTTCAGGGGCTTGTCGGGAACACAGAAGGGTTTCGACAGGGTTACCGGCGATCAGATGGGAATGCTGGCTACAGTTATTAATTCGTTATCGCTATATAATGCACTTACCTCGCTCGGGTCGAAGACCAAACTCTTTACCGCTGTCGGAATCGAGTCGGTGGGCGAAAGATTTTCGAAACCGGCTGTACTCGAAGCCATGGGCGCCGGATATATCTGTATATTTTCGGGAGGTACCGGCAACCCGTTTTTCAGCACCGATACCGCTGCAGCACTACGCGCTGTAGAAACCGACTGCGACCTGCTGCTGAAAGGTACACGCGTCGACGGGGTATATACTGCCGATCCCGAAAAAGACCCGACGGCCATTAAATATCAGTACCTCACTTATAAAGAAGCCTACGAAAAAGGTCTTAAGATTATGGATTTGACGGCATTTACATTGTGTCGCGAAAACAACATGAAACTGATGGTTTTCGACATGAATACACCGGGCAATCTCATGAAAATTGTGTCCGGCGAAAACATCGGAACACTGGTAAGCAATTGATTAACCAAAATAATCTGATTTTGTATGGATGATATTCAATTTTACATCGATTCGGCGAAAGATGACATGAACGGAGCACTGGAACATCTCGAAAAGGAGTTTCATAAAATCAGGGCGGGTAAAGCCTCTCCTGCCATGCTCGAAAACATCCGCGTCGATTACTACGGAACTACCAGCCCACTGTCGCAGGTTGCCAATGTTTCGTGTCCCGATGCCAAAACAATTTTTATTCAGCCCTGGGATCGTGGTGTAATTTCAGCTATCGAAAAAGCCATTCAGGCAGCCAACCTGGGATTTAATCCTTCGAACAACGGCGAAGTAATACGAATTATGGTTCCGCCACTCACCGAGGAGCGTCGCAGACAATTGGTAAAACAGGTGAAAAACGAAGGTGAGAATGCAAAAGTTGCCATCAGAAATCACCGGCGCGATGCCATCGAAGAATTTAAAAAATTAAAAAAAGAAGGACTTTCGGAAGATATGGCTAAAGACGCAGAATCGAAAATACATAAAGCCCACGAAGACTATATTAAAAAAGTGGACGAAGCCATTGCCCGTAAAGAAAAAGAAATCATGACGGTGTAATTTCTGGTATTTCACTGTTTACTGCGGTGAACCCGTCGTTTGGCGGGTTTTCCTGTTATTTGAAAATTAATAAACCACACTATGAAAACAACCTTTCTGACCATTGCCATTGCATTTGCCCTGAGTTCGCTCATTGCTCAGGACCGTTCCGACTGGATTGGATTCTATCCCGAAGCCTGTACCAGTATTACCGTGGGTAAATCGGCCACAACCGATGGTTCGGTTATCACATCGCACACCGACGACAGTCACCGAACACGCAGCGAAATGAATATAATTCCGGCCATGGACCACAAACCGGGCGAGATGACTCCCATGTACAGGCGTATTGCCTGCGATACAACGGCTATGCCATCGTATTCGAACATTGTTATCGGCGAAATACCACAGGTGAAACACACCTACCAGTTCATTAACACGGCATATCCGTGCATGAACGAGCATCAACTTGGCATTGGAGAGTCAACTTTTGGAGGCCGCGATTGTCTGCAGTCGGATGCCGGACTTATCGATTGTCAACGCTTGTGTCAATTAATGCTCGAGCGATGCAAAACCGCACGCGAAGCCATCGTTATGGCGGGCGAACTATTGAAACAATATGGCTGGAACGACGCGGGCGAATGCCTCACGATTGCCGACCCCAACGAGGTGTGGCATCTCGAAATCGTGGGTCCCGGAAAGGGAAAAGTGGGTGCGATCTGGGTTGCACAACGCGTACCCGACGACCATGTGTCGTGTAATGCCAATGCAAGCCGTATCATGGAAATTGACTTAAAAAACAAAGACTATTTTATGGCCAGTACCAATATTTTCGACATGGCCCGCGACAGTGCCTGGTGGAACCCTGAAAAAGAAGCATTCCGGTTTGCGTATGCCTATGCACCCCAGTCACGTAAAGAACTTGCGAGCCGCCGCCGGGAGTGGAGAATTTTTGATATGCTCGCACCATCGCTGCAACTTGACCCCAACGACGAGAATTATCCCTTCTCGGTAAAACCCGATAAACCGGTAAGTATGGAAATGCTCGTACTGATATTTTCGGACTATTACGAAGGCACTCCTTACGACATGACCCGCAGCATTACCAGCACCGATAAAAACGGAAAAACCATAGTATCACCGCTCGCAAACCCGTTCATGCCCTACGAGCAATTGGAATTGCACAACGTAAGCGGAGGATGGTATCACACCGGTAGCGATGGTCATATCCAGTTTTTGGGAGAACGAACCATTGCGCGCTGGTACACCATGTACGGCACCATACTGCAATCGCGCTCATGGCTTCCCGACGAAGTAGGCGGGGTTGCGTGGATTGCACTCGATAATATTGCATCATCGGTGTATGTTCCTTTCTATTGTTCGGTTACCGATATGCCACAGTCGTATAAAACGCCCGGACGCACCAAAGGGTACACCCTGCAATCGGCATGGTGGGCTTTCAACAGACTGGGAACACTGGCAGCACAACGCTGGGGTGATATGCGCCACGATTTGGCAGCAGTTTGGGGCCCCATGCAAAAAGACTTATTTAAAAATCAGGAAAGCGTTGAACGCCTCGCCATGAACATGAAATCGGAAAAAAAGCGTATTGAATTCCTGACACAATATTCCAACGATCAGGGAAACAAAGCCGTGAATAAAGCCATTGAACTCGGCGATTTCCTATGGACAAAATATGACGAGAAGTTTTAAACCGGTCGCTTATTGCTGGGTTGCATCGGAGTAATTGAGTTTGACAACCGTGCATTGGTTTTCGACAATCTCGATTTGCCCCTGCCAGAAGTAAACACCATCGTTGGCAGTGTAATTGTGCGTACCAACCACCAATCCGGCAAAGTTTGCACAATCGGAGTGACCGCAATCGGGAGCTGTGGTTATTTTATCAAGAATATTTTCGGTAACACTATTAATGGTAACCGTAATATTATCGTAACCTTCGCTCTGCCAGAACACAGCATTACCGGTTTTCGGAATAACATTAATCGATTTCAGCGATTCGCTCGACAATTCGTTATTGCGCGAAAACGCAGTGAGTTTAAAAGTAAGAATACCCGCAGCGGTTTCGGGAATAACATACACGGGGTTTTCTTCGGTGCTGGTGCTATTACCAGGCAGATTCCACTCATAATGATGGGCATCGGTCGATGAATTGGTTATCACAACCGTTTCTCCGGCATTATACACCGATTTGTCGAGCGAAAAACTGGCGGTAGGTTGTTTCTGACACGATACAAAAAACAATACAGTAAGAATGAGCAGCGCGGCTTGCAAGATTTTTTTGGTTGGCATGGTATCCAATATTAAAATTACCCTACTCTTCAGGATTTTCGGATACTCCCCCCGGGAACTTGAACAGTACTTAAGAATCCCGAAGTGGCGGCAATTTAATAAATATTTAAAAAACAAACTACCGGTTGTTAACAACAAAACAGGCAGCGTCAACAAATTGGCGCTGCCTGCATACCTATAGGTTCAAAATCAAAGGCTGAATACAGCTTTTATTTTTTCAACATAATCGAGTTTCTCCCATGTAAATAATTCAACTTCCACCTTTTTATCTTCGATATAAGGTGAGGAGAAAACCTTCGTCACTTTGCGGGGGCTGCGGCCGAAATGTCCGTAAGCTGCCGTTTCGCGGTAGATAGGATTCCTGAGCTTAAATCGTTGTTCGATGGCTGCCGGACGCATATCGAAAATGTCCTTAACTTTTTCGGCAATCACACCATCGGTCATGTTCACATGGGCAGTGCCAAAGGTGTTTACATAAATACCTACCGGCTGGGCCACGCCAATAGCATAGGCAACCTGAACCAGAATCTCATCGGCAACACCTGCCGCTACCATGTTTTTGGCAATATGCCGCGTAGCATAGGCAGCCGAGCGATCGACCTTACTGGGGTCTTTGCCCGAGAAAGCACCACCACCATGCGCACCGCGGCCACCATAGGTGTCCACAATAATTTTACGTCCGGTCAGGCCAGTGTCTCCATGAGGTCCTCCAATGACAAATTTACCCGTTGGATTCACATGCAACACATAATTGTGTCTGAACAGTCCGGCAGTTTTTTCGGGCAGGCCTGATGTAACCCTCGGAATCAGGATATTCTGTACATCGTTTTTAATGGTTTCGAGCATGCGCTTTTCGTCGTTGTCGAAATCGTCGTGCTGGGTTGATATTACGATGGTATGAACCCTCAGGGGTTTCTGCTGGTCGTCGTATTCAATGGTCACCTGCGACTTGGAATCGGGCCTCAGGTAAGTCATCATCTTGCCTTCGCGCCTGATTGCTGCCAGTTCCTGAAGCAAGCGGTGCGACAAATCAAGCGGCAAGGGCATAAAATCTTCGGTTTCGCGGCAGGCATATCCGAACATCATGCCCTGATCGCCGGCACCTTGCTCCTGATGAAGCCCCTTACCCTCTTCGACACCCTGATTGATGTCGGGCGACTGTTCGTGAATGGCAACCAGAACACCACAGGAATTACCATCGAAGCGGTATTCACCTTTGGTATAACCCACTTCGTTGATAACACGGCGTGTAGTTTCCTGAATATCGACATACACTTTCGATTTCACTTCTCCGGCAACCACAGCCTGACCCGTAGTCACCAAGGTTTCGCAAGCCACTTTCGACTGTGGGTCGAAAGCCAGAAATTCATCCAGAATTGCATCAGAAATCTGATCGGCCAGTTTATCAGGATGGCCTTCGGATACCGATTCGGATGTGAATAAATAACCCATCTTAACAAGTTTTAAATTAATACTATGTTATTGAATGATTGTAAAAACAGAAACGGTGTTTTAGCATTGTTTTGCTGTGGTTGCAATCACCCAAATTTTTCCACTGAGAAAACACAAAAATACACTTAATTGTTTTTCTGTGCAATTTTTTTTTTGATTTCTGAAATTAAATTCAAAAAACCGGCAGGTCGTGTTTGTGTTTTTTTTTCGGAATGATACGAATGTAAATGATTATTTTTATTTTTGTGCAACAGCAACACAAACACAACACATCGCTATGGCAAAACTTAACGAAACGGAACAGGCAGCCGTAAACATTATTGGAAATGGCACTACCATCAAGGGAGATGTAATTTCGACGGGCGATATGCGCATCGACGGCACCCTGCAAGGGAATTTACAGA
This sequence comes from Bacteroidota bacterium, assembly GCA_029564465.1. Taxonomy (GTDB): domain Bacteria; phylum Bacteroidota; class Bacteroidia; order Bacteroidales; family ML635J-15; genus JAGOEF01. The sequence goes on from JAKQPY010000223.1 coordinate 12,087, forward strand.
TTAAAGGGCGTCTTATTATTGGAGAAACCGGAAAAATCATTGGGGAAATCGATTGCAAAAACTCTGAGATTTCAGGAATTATCGAAGGTAAAATTGTGGTGGGCGAGCTTTTAACGCTAAAATCAACGGCAAAAATAATGGGTGATATCATCACCTCGAAACTTGCCATTGAACCCGGCGCTGTATTTACCGGAACCTGCAATATGGGAGGTAACAGGCAAAAACAGGAATACACTTCGGTTTCCGAAAATGCCGAAGCCAAATAGCGACAATCCATACAGCCGTTATGCCCGCTACTCGGCTATTGTAATCGAAATGATTGCAGTAATTGCGGGTTTAACTTATCTGGGTGTATGGGCCGACAAAAAAATCGGAAACGAAACGGCCTGGCTTACCATCGTGCTTTCGTTGTTGGGTGTAGCTGCTGCCATATATTTACTGATAAAACAATTGCCCCGTGAATAAAGCCATACAGAAATATTTCTCTGCAACACTGAAACTTCTTTCGTTTGGTTTGTTTTTGTTCTTCCTGCACTGGCTGATTGTTTACCTTGTTCTTAACCTGACCAATCCGGCCGGATTTTGGCATTTTCACCTCTTTTTGGGATTGCTTACCCTGCTGAATCTGATTGTGGTAATCTGGCTGCTTAATAAGGATGCAAAACTGATGGGTCTGGGGTTTATGGCGGCCGGATTTTTAAAAATGCTGGCTTCGGTGGGTTTTCTGTTACCCTATCTGATGAACAAGGACAGCGAAACCACCGGAATCGTTATTCAATTTATGGCAATTTACGTTGCCTATCTGGTGTTTGAGGTAATGTATCTGGTTAAATTGTTAAAAAAATAAAGAATTTTCAGAAATCATTAAAAATTGTTATTTTCAAAACGCGAAAACGAACACAAAACCGATGACGGCACTATATAAATATTTCGCTTCTTTTTTGCTCATTATTAGCATGTTTGCCTATAATGCAGCCGCTTCGGAACCGAAGCCTGAAGAAGAAAAACTCGATGTGAATTCGATGATAATGCATCACATTAAGGATTCTCACAGTTGGCACATACTCACATATCAGAAAGATGGTGAAGAAAAACAAGTGAGTATTCCCCTGCCCGTAATCCTTTACTACAACGGTCATCTCGATGTATTTATGTCGTCGGAATTTCATCATGGAGAAGAAAATGTAATCCGCGGAGACCGTGAATATATATTGCATCACGAAAAAATTTATCTGGCCAACGACGAACATGGAATCACGCTCGAAGAAGGCGAAAAAGAGGGCGAGCATGTGATAGCTAACGAAAAGCCCCTCGATTTCTCGCTTACCCGCAACGCCGCTGCTTTGTTATTTTCGGTGTTTTTACTCCTGTGGATATTCCTCAGCATGGCCCGTGCCTACAAAAAACATCCCGGTCGCCCTGCCGGCATGCAGGCATTTCTCGAACCCCTGGTATTGTTCGTGCGCGACGACATTGTAATCCCGAATGTAGGTAAACACAAATACGAAAAATACCTGCCTTACCTGCTGACCCTGTTTTTCTTTCTTTTGATTAATAATATACTGGGATTAATTCCTTTTTTTCCGGGCGGCTCTAATGTAACGGGCAATATAGCTATTACCTTCACGCTGGCATTACTTACTTTACTGATAACCGTATTCAGCGGGAACAAAAACTACTGGCGGCATATTTTCGCAGCGCCCGGTGTTCCCTGGTGGCTTTACATTGTCATGATTCCCGTTGAGCTGATCGGGGTAATCAGCAAGCCGTTTGCCCTCATGATTCGTCTGTTTGCCAATATAACCGCCGGGCACATCATCGTACTCAGCCTGGTTTCACTGATTTTTATTTTCCAATCGCTGTGGATTGCTCCGGTTTCGATAATATTTGTGTTGTTCATGGATATTCTCGAACTGCTGGTGGCATTCCTGCAGGCGTATATTTTCACATTGCTGACCGCCCTGTTTATCGGGATGGCAGTTGAGGAACACCATTAAAATGAATGTATGTTTTTTTGTTTAATTTAATACAAGTATTATGAGTGGAATAGCAGCAATCGGTGCAGGACTCGCCGTTATAGGCGCAGGTCTCGGTATCGGAAGAATCGGCGGATCGGCCATGGATGCCATTGCCCGTCAGCCCGAAGCAACCAGCAAAATCCAGTTGGCAATGATTATTGCAGCAGCTCTTGTCGAAGGGGTTGCTCTTTTTGCCGTGGTGGTAGCTTTATTGCAGGGATAAAAATTTTGAAACCCTGTACGGCGGTTGGCCGCAGGGTTTCTTTTATTGAAAAAAGCGTTGAACTAAAATAACTAAGACTATGGATTTAGTAACTCCGGGATTAGGTTTGCTGGTATGGATGGTAGTAGCATTTTTATTGCTGGTACTCATTCTTGGCAAATACGGATGGAAACCGATACTCAACAGTATCAATAAACGAAATCAATCCATCGAGGATGCACTCAAGTCGGCTGAACACGCCCGTGAAGAAATGGCCCGTCTCAAGGCAGATAATGACATTATTCTTGCACAAGCCAAAGCCGAACGTGACGAAATCCTGAAAGAAGCACGCGTTTTCAGCAATCAGATTATCAACGATGCCAAGAATTCGGCAAAGTCAGAAATCGAAAAGATGAAAGAGCAGGCCCGTCAGGAAATTTCTTTCGAAAAAGCCTCCGCAATCAATCAGATTAAAGTTCAGGTGGCCGGTATATCTATACAGATTGCCGAGAAACTGTTGAAGAAAAGTCTCGGTAATGCCGAAACTCAGGAACAACTGGTTGAAGACATCATTAAAGACATTAACCTGAATTAGCATGAACCAGAGCAAAATTTCGGTACGCTATGCAAAGGCCCTGCTGATTTCGGCTAAAAACAGTGGTGTCCTGCAGGATGTATATTCGGGCATGAGTACGCTGTTTCAGCTGTTTTCGGACCATACCGAACTGAAAGAAGTGTTTGCCAATCCAACAATAAAACCATCGTTGAAAGTCAGAATAATTAAAGATATTACGGCTTCGATGAACCATCTGGTTCAAAGTTTTGCAATACTGGTAATCGAAAACGATAGGGAACAGTACTTTCAGAATATTTGCCGCGACTTCATCAGTTTCTACAAAACCGAAATGGGTATTAAAACGGCTCAACTCACGACGGTGGCTCCGCTAAGTGCTAAAAATACCGAGTCAGTGCGCAAACTTCTTGCGAGTCACTTCAACGCCAGTATAGAATTTACAAATAAGTTCGACGAAAGTCTCATCGGTGGCTTCATTGTTCAGGTCGATGACTTGCAAATCGACACCAGCATAAAGGCCCAGCTCGAAAACATCAAGCGAAATCTTACGAACGATTCATATAAAAGCAAATTATAAATTGAAATATTATGGCAGACATTAAACCTTCGGAAGTATCAGCTATTTTGCGGCAACAATTAGAAGGTATCGAAACCAAAACAGGTCTTGAGGAAATTGGTACAGTTCTTCAGGTGGGCGATGGTATTGCCCGTATTTACGGACTGAGTAAAGTGCAGGCAAACGAGTTGATTGAATTCAGTAACGGAGTGCAGGGTATTGTTCTTAACCTTGAAGAAGACAATGTCGGGGCCGTATTACTGGGTCACAGCGAAGACATTAAAGAAGGAGATACGGTGCGCCGCCTCCGCCGTATTGCCTCTATAATGGTGGGCGAGCCATTGCTCGGCAGGGTGGTTAATACCCTGGGGCTGCCTCTCGACGGAAAAGGCCCTATCGAAGGCGACCTGTTCGAAATGCCACTCGAGCGTAAAGCACCCGGAGTTATTTTCAGGCAACCGGTGAACGAACCGCTGCAAACGGGTATTAAAGCCATCGATGCCATGACGCCCATTGGCCGCGGACAACGTGAGCTGATTATTGGCGACCGCCAGACCGGTAAAACCGCTATCGCCATCGATACCATTATCAATCAGAAAGAGTTCTTCGATAAGGGTGAACCTGTGTATTGCATTTATGTGGCCATCGGACAAAAAGGTTCGACTGTGGCAAAAATTGCCAAAACACTCGAAGATGCCGGTGCCATGCCCTACACAACGATTGTTTGTGCCACGGCATCCGACCCGGCAGCCATGCAGTTTTATGCACCCTTTGCCGGAGCCAGTATCGGGGAATATTTCCGCGATACCGGACGCCCTGCACTGATTATTTACGACGACCTGTCGAAACAGGCTGTTTCGTATCGCGAAGTGTCGTTGTTGCTCCGTCGTCCTCCCGGACGTGAAGCGTATCCCGGCGACGTGTTCTATCTGCACTCACGCCTGCTCGAACGTGCCGCAAAAATTGTGGAGGCCGACGATATTGCACGCAATATGAACGACCTGCCCGAATGCCTGAAGGGAAAAGTAAAAGGTGGCGGCTCGCTGACCGCGCTCCCGATTATCGAAACACAGGCCGGCGACGTATCGGCATATATTCCCACAAATGTTATCTCGATTACCGACGGACAGATATTCCTCGAAACAGGCTTATTTAACGCCGGTATCCGTCCCGCTATTAACGTGGGTATTTCTGTTTCGCGTGTGGGTGGTAACGCACAGATAAAATCGATGAAAAAGGTGGCCGGAACACTCAAAATCGACCAATCGCAGTTCCGTGAACTCGAAGCGTTTGCAAAATTCGGTTCCGACCTCGATGCAACCACCCTGTCGATACTGGATAAAGGACGTAAAAACGTTGAAATTCTCAAACAGAATCAGTATAAACCCTATAAGGTAGAAGATCAGGTGGCTATTCTGTTTTGCGGTACTTTTGGTTTGTTGAAACAGGTTCCCCTGACAAAAATTTCGGAATTTGAATCGGATTTTCTGAATTATCTGCACCTGAAAAATCAGGACTTGATGGATAAACTGAAGAAAGGGATGTGGAACGACGAAATTTCGGGAACTCTGAAACAAACGGCCCTCGAAATAGCCGCGAAGTACAAAAAAGACTAACAAGTTATGGCCGGATTAAAAGAGTTAAGGATACGGATTGGCTCGGTAAAGTCGACAAGGCAAATTACCAGTGCCATGAAAATGGTGGCTGCTGCCAAGCTGAAAGGGGCGCAGGACCGGATTACCGGTTTCAGGCCCTACGCTGAATACATTAGCCGGATTGCCTCTTCGCTCACCGATCCGTTTGACGAAAAGCGGATCAGTCCGTATATGCTCCCCAACAAAAGCAACGCCGTGCTGATTGTGCTGTTCACCTCGAACCGCGGATTGTGTGGCGGGTTCAACAACAATATGGTAAAAAAAACCATCGAATTTGTGGAACACAAGTATGCCGATGCAATAGCCGAAAAACGACTGCGTTTTTTCTGTATCGGCAAGAAAGGGGTTGAACTCATTAAACGCCGGGGCTTTGCCGTGGAGCGTAGTAACTTCAGCCTGTACGATCACATCAATTTCGGTTCGGCAACAGCCCTGTCGGACGAATTGATGCAGCAATTTGTGAGCAACCAGTATGGAACGGTAATACTGGCGTACAACCGGTTTAAAAACGCAGGGGTACAAATTCAGACAATCGAACAAATGTTGCCCGTGCTTCCTCCCGAAAACAGGAAGCGCCCGGCAGACTATATTTTTGAGCCCGATGCAGCTACTTTGCTGAACGAAGTGATTCCGAAAACAATCAGAATACAGTTTTACAAAGCCCTGCTCGACACCAATGCCGCAGAACAAGGCGCCCGTATGACGGCCATGCATCAGGCCACCGACAATGCCACCGAACTGATTAAGGAGTTAACCCTTCAGTATAACAAAGCCCGCCAGGCAGCCATTACCAACGAAATACTCGAAATTACCAGTGGTGCCGAGGCATTAAAGTCGTAAGGGTTACCTTCGATGATTTAATACGATTGTATGACTAGGTTTGTAAATCACATACTTGGAATTGCTTTTCTTGTTTTGTGTTCCTTTAATCAGCTATATGCCCAGAAAGATAAAAAGGATGCATTTACCGATATTGTAATTAAAGATTCACGAATGTGCTTCTTTGATTATCACAACGTGAACTCCAAAAATCAAGAAAGCATGTTTGACCGATGCATGGTTTACGGAATTTTTCCTATCAATCAATTGATTTCCGGCAATGCAACGATTTATTTTCACATTATTGTCGAAAATAAAGGGAATGTGACTTCAGAGTTTTCTTGTACTGTTACGGTTAGTAATCAGAATTCACAAATCTATACTCAAACTCTACCGGGACTCAGTTTATCTCCAGGTGAAACTGATACAATCGATATCACCAGTACACCTCTGGTATTACCAAGTGGTACTATGCGTGGTTTCTACTATGTTGATTATAGCATAACTCCAGATAACCAGACAGATATAAATCAGGAGAACAATCACCGACTTGACCATTTTTTAATCTCCGGAACAAAATTTAGGAAAGATCTGAACAACATCACCGGAAAAATAGGGACAGATTTATTTCAGAGTTATTCTATCGATGGAGAGGAAATTGGAACACCCTATAATTTTTACTACCCTACTTCTATAGGTGAAATGCAAATCTATATTGCTGAAGGTACTACACCCGGGACAGTAATAATCGGTCACATGTATAAGTGGAACGAAGATATTGATAGCTGGGTAGAAATTGGTTCAACACCTTTAAAAGACATTGAAATTCAGGATATAGGCACCTGGACAACCCTCATGTTTAGCGAACTCGTTAACATTACCATTGAAAACGGACATAGCTACGAAAAATGTATTGCAGCGGTTGAATTATATTATGGCGATGACAACAACAAAATATACATTGGAACCGATCCAACAGTAAATGCAGGCGATTATGATATCGTTTTCAATCTGATACAATACCCTTATAATTATGGTGATTGGGTCAGTTTGCCGGGAATAACTAATGGTGGACTTGCTATCAGACTTACCACAGACGATTATACCGATTGGTGGTATTTTGATTTGGGGCCGGATAAAACCAGTTGTGGTGGTCAGGTAAATATTAATTTGCCTACGCAGATAACACACTGTCTATGGAATGGGAAATATCACTCAAGAACAATAACAACAAATATCAGCTCTCATTATTCGGTAATTGTTACCACAGCCAATGGTAACATTAACGACGATGACATTGATGTTTTTATATTCCCGGACTTTCAAATGTCAATTGAATCAAGTCCGGTATCTGTTCCCGGAGGTAATGATGGCACGGCAACAGCAATTGTTACAACAGGAACACCTCCATATCACTACCACTGGAGCAACAATGGCAATACACCTTCAATTAGCAATCTTTCACCCGGTGACTATTGTGTGACAGTAACCGATGCAAACAATTGCCATTTATATGACTGCATTACAGTTGAATCAGAAACAAAAGCAGAGTCAACCAGCAAAGATGTAATCAATATCTCGCCCAATCCGGTTAACGATAAATTGTTTATTGATTCAAAAAAGACAATTGATCATTGCAGAATTTTCGACAACATGGGGAACTGTTTGATCCAAATCAATAAACCTGATAATAACTTCAGCATCGATTTTAGTGGTTTCCAAGCGGGTTTGTACACTATTGAAATTTATATTGGAATACAGCGAACATTACGACGAATTGTGAAATTCTGACATAATTATAAACAGCTTTTGAGATAATTGTCAATCTTTAGGACTATGCCGAAAATCATTCAAATTTACGCCAGGCCATATTCGGGTTTCTAATAAAATTCTTTACTTTGCACAAGCTAAATTTCGTGGCATGTCAGAACCTTATTGTTGTAAGAATCTCGAAACCTGTAAACTGGTGCACGACTCCGGATTTAATGCAGGAAACAAACGCGAATTTTATATCGGACATTTTTGCAACTCGGGTACAGAATATTTAAACTGCAAGCGTTTTATCACCAAACAAAGTCTGAATTTCTGCCCCGATTTTGTGTTGCCCGACACCACGGAATCACCCCTCGAAATTATGGAGCTGTTTGATGAATCGGAAACCAATTGATAAATATATACACTATGGCACAACTCGAAATTGAAGGAAAAGTATTTGAGGTTGACGGAGATGGGTTCTTGCAGAACCCACAGGTTTGGAACGACGACGTGGCCCGGATGTTTGCCCGCTACGACGGCATCGAAGAAATGAACGAACAGCACTGGGCTGTGGTGAGAATTATCCGTCAGAATTTCGAAGAAAAAGGTATGGCTCCCATGGTACGGGTAATCTGCAAAGAAACCGGTCTGAAACTGAAAGACATTTACGAGTTGTTCCCCTTGGGTCCTGCCCGTGGAGCATGCCGCATTGCCGGTCTGCCCAAACCGGATGGTTGCGTATAATCAATTAAACTACCCAAATTATGATGTGGTACCAATGGCTTGCTGTAGCGGCACTGGCTGTGTGCATAGGCTCTGCCCTGTTTCACTTTATCAGGCTGATCAGGCTGGGAAAACCCCGTGATTACTCGAAAAGTACGGGAAGCGAAAATGCCGGTATAAAATATTCGTTTACGGCTGCCATGAGCCCTAAACACAAAGAATCGGCCTACCTGCACCTGCCAACCTACACCGCCGGAATGATTTATCACCTGGCTACCTTTCTGGCAATCGCTGTGTTTCTGGTGTATCTCACCGGACTGCTGCCCGAAGGTAATTACCGCTGGTTGGTTTTTGCAGCCCTGCTGGCCGGTAGCGTTTCGGGAATTGCCATTCTCATAAAGCGTTTTGTGGTGGCAAAACTGCGAAAGCTTTCGAACCCCGACGACTATATTTCGAACCTGCTCGTCGATGTGTTTCAGCTGACCGGAGCCATTGCCATGATTTCGGACAGTGCCGCACCGGCATTCTATGTGGCTGCATCGCTGCTGCTGTTCTATTTTCCCTTAGGAAAACTGAAACATGCCGTGTATTTCTTTGCAGCCCGCTATCATTTGGGTGTGTTTTTCGGACGCCGTGGCGTGTGGCCATCAAAACCCTATTAATGCTGAACCATGACATTGAATAACGATTCCCGCGATAAAGGTCTTGAGGTGCTGACCCACCTTAGCGACAGTAAACTGATAACCCATCTGAATTCGTGCGTTCACTGCGGTTTGTGTGCCGACAGTTGCATGTATTATCTCGCCCTGCACGACGACCGGTTTATACCGGCACGTAAAGTCGATATTGTGTCGTCGGTATATAAGCGTTACTGCACCTTTACGGGAAGGCATTTTCCCGCACTGGTGGGCGCACGCAGTCTGGATGAACCTACGGTAAACGAGATGATTGATTTGTTGTATGGCGCCTGCACCATGTGCGGACGTTGCACCATTCACTGCTCGATTGGGGTTGATATTGCCTACGTGGTGAGAACCGGACGTAGAATGCTCTCCAATATGAATATGGTTCCCGAAACACTGCAATCGACTGTAAATTCAGCCATCGTTACCGGCAACAATATGGCGATACCCACCGAAGAACTGGTCGATACCATTGAGTGGATGGAAGAAGAACTGCAGGATGAACCCGGCTGCGAAGGGGCTAAAATCCCGCTGAACGAACATGGAAAGTATGTGTTGTACACGCTTAACCCGCGCGAACCCAAGTTCTTCCCGCTATCGATATCGGCCATGGCGAAAATTTTTCATGCTGCCGGCGAAAGCTGGACCCTGAGCACGAAAATGTATGATGTTACCAACTATGCATTTTTCTCGGGCAATGGCGACGAAGCGGCAGTAATTGCCGAGCGCCTCGAAGCCGAGATGAAAGCACTGGGTTGCAGTCGTTGCATATTGGCTGAATGCGGACACGGTTCCAGGGCATTCCGTTGGGAAGGCCCCAACTACCTCGGTCGCGAGTTCGGCTTCGATGTGATAACTTCGGTAGAGCTGATTTATGAATACTGGAAACAAGGCAGAATAAAACTCGACAACAGCCGCATTACCGATAGAGTAACCATACACGACCCCTGCAATCTGGTACGCAATGGGGGTGTTATCAGCCAACAGCGCGAAATACTCGGGGCTTGTGTAACGAATCTTGTTGAAACCAGTCCCTACGGGGTCGATAATTTCTGTTGCGGTGGCGGAGGTGGACAACTGGCCATGAGCGAATATAACGAAAGACGCATGAAAATTGGTGAACTCAAGGCCAATCAGGTGAAAGCCACCGGTGCGAAAATTCTGGTAACACCCTGTCATAATTGCGTTGATCAGCTTATGCAACTGAATGCAAGCTATAAGATGGGCGTGCAGATCAAAACATTGGCGGAGGTAGTAGCCGATGCGTTGGTTATGGAATAAGAACTTGGAATTTTTCGGGCTTACCCATATGACAGGAAAATTCAATGGCGAAAACCTAAGGCATTTGGGTATAAGCTATCAACAAATTGCCGGAAATATTTCTCGTCACTGAAATATATGGTTTCTTTTCTACCCTTTTGGCGTTTGATAATTTTAATGACCCCGTTTGTTGACTTTTTCAGGTTCATGCTAAGTACCCTGCCATTATCTATCGTATCAAACTGACATATTCTGAATTTTAAATGTTTTGAATCGCTCCAGGCATTCAGATATTTACCCTTTATTTCGAGGTATCTATTGCCATCACCCGAATTGATTTGCCTTTTATAACGATATGACCCTCCATCGGTATAAGCATGCGGGTTAAAACACCGAAAAATAATTATACTGCAAACATCTCGTCCGGAATAGGCTCTTAGCATGTTACCCGAATTGTTGTACTGGTTGAAACGATACCCAAACGGGGAAATCCTTTCAGATGATTTTAAAACTTCGTTTTCGTAATATTCTTTTTTGATACTAAAATATGCCTCTTTTCTGTATTTCTCTTTTTCCATCATTTTCAAATTACCATTTGGATAGGTCTCCGTGGTGGTTTTCGTTTCGGCGCAGGAAAATAAACCCGAGGCTAACAGAAAAAACAGGCAAAGCTTATTCGACAGCATACAATTGTGCAATAATAAATTCAACAGTACATCATATAACGGTTTCGAATGCTAAAGATATACGTTCTGGGATAAAATTACAGGGAATGCATGGGAATTGATGTACTGTGAAAGGTATTGACATTTCGACTGGCTCAATGTATACTCGTGCGAACGAAATTGACGAGGGCGCAGGCGGTGTGTAATTTCAAACTGCACTATTTTCCATATTATTCGTTCTGTAACTGCACTAATTTACTATTCCCACCCGCTCCGAGTCACCGGCACGGGACTCGGAGCTACATTGGGTGAGGCTTTTGTTATAAAGTAAATCGGGAATACGTTTACATCCGAGTCCTCTCCGAGTAACTCGGATGGAGATGGAGAGCCCCAGCAAATGGGAAAAATAGCAGTCATCTGCTCTTTTTTACTTCGGCAGAAAGTTTTAGATTTGCGATAGTATTTTTGAGCAATTTTTTACGGGGTTAAAACACAATAAACCAACGCAACATGAGCCAGATGATTTATCTCGACAACTCGGCCACCACCTTTCCGAAACCTGATGTGGTTTACGATTTTATGTGCAACTTTTACAGGGCTCATGGGGTAAACCCCGGCCGCTCGGGTTTTGATGCCGCCATCGAAACCGAAGAGGTGGTTTTTGGTACACGTAAGTTGCTCACCGAGTTTTTTAATGGCGACGACCCCAACCGTCTAACCTTCAGCTACAACGCCAGCGATTCGCTGAATATGATAATTCAGGGTCTTGCCGAAAAAGGCGACCATGTGGTGACTACCATGCTCGAGCACAATTCGGTGCTGCGACCGCTGCACCATCTGCAGATGAACGGTATTATCGAAGTTACCCACGTGGGTTTTGATGCGCATGGCTTTGTGAACCCCGACGATATTAAAAAAGCCCTCAGACCCAACACAAAATTTGTAATTGTAAACCATTGCTCTAACGTGATTGGAACCATACAGCCGGTGGCCGAAATAGGGAAGATTTGCCGTGAGGCAGGCGTGTATTTTATTATTGATGCCAGCCAGAGTGCGGGGGCAGTTCCGATTGACATGAAAGCCATGAACATTGATGTGGTGGTTTTTACCGGTCATAAATGCCTGATGGGCCCCACCGGCATTGGCGGAAGCTATGTGATGGAACATGTGCCGGTGAAATATACACGCTACGGCGGTACCGGGGTACGCTCGGCGCAGCAAACCCACCTCGAGGAATTTCCGTACCGCCTCGAATGCGGTACGCTGAATCTGGTGGGCGTTGCCGGACTGAATGCCGGAGTAAAATGGGTGCTGGAGCATGGCGTGGAAAATATTCACCGTGCCGAAATGGACCTGTGGGATAAACTGCGTTTCGGGGTGCAAAAA
>JAKQPY010000262.1:0-1150 GCA_029564465.1 Bacteroidota bacterium
TGCTTGCGTAATTCCATAATACGGCGGGCGTCGGCCCCCAGGTGGTGGGTAAGTTGAGCGGAATTCTGCAAAGAGGCATACATGGATTTGGCAATAAGTTTACGCATATTGCTCAGTTTCTTGTCCTGATAGTCGATGCCATAAACAGCATTGACCGGAGCCTTGAGGTCGGAAGCCAGTACGGTGCCGGCCAGGCCGCTGCCTTGTTCGGGCACAACGGCTGCCTGTTCTTGCAGCGTTTTTTTGGCCAGAGGGCTCAGCTTGGGACGGTTTTGCAAAGCTGCCTTCATATCGCTTTCGATGATACGGCCGCCGGGGCCGCTGCCGCTGAGCTGACGGAAATCGAGGGCTTCTTTTTCGGCCAGTTTACGGGCACGGGGTGAAATAAAAACGGTACCACCGGAGGCGGTAACGGAACTTGTTGAGGCTGCACCTGCTTGCGAAGCGACTGCGCCGGGCTGATCCGGGCTTGCTGGGGCGGAAGCCTGCGCTGCCGGAGCAGGGGCTGTTACACCTGCAGCCGGTATTTCAGTCGTAGAAGCGGCCGAAGCAGAAGGTGCTGTTTGGCCCGAACCCTGAGCGCCAGCATCCATTTCAGCCAGCAGAGCCGAATAGTCTTCGCCGGCATCGCCTAAAATCATGACGTTTTGCAACACCGGAACTTCGTCGCCTTCGTTGTACCAACATTCCAGCACAACTCCGTCCCGGGGGGCTTCTTCTTCGAACGAAGCCTTGTCGGTTTCATAAGCAAAGAGGATATCGCCTTTGGCTACTTTGTCTCCTTTTTTCTTAATGGAAGAGATGATGCAACTTTCCACGGATTGCCCTTGTTTGGGCATAATAATTACTACTGCCATAGCTTTAATTTATATAATATTTGTTTGTTTACTCAGGTTTCGAACAACAAAGGTAAAGTTATAACTAACCGATAAAAATATTCTTTCGTTCAACGACTACCGGTTTCGGACAGCAAAGGTAAAATTATTACTTGTATATACAAGTTTTTTAGATATAATATTTTATTAAAAATACAACATTCTTTTTATCAAACACTTAAAAGATTACAAGTGGCGAAACTTGTATGTACAATTTTTATTATTTGTTGCTTTTTTCAAGAAATAATGTATATTTGCGCCATGTTTGAAGAAAG
>JAKQPY010000151.1:0-1383 GCA_029564465.1 Bacteroidota bacterium
GGTTGAAACCCACCACGAAAAAGATGTATTCTACTATCTGGAAACATCGAAAGTAACAGAATGCAAGTGCAGCGGTAAAAATGAAGGATGCTGCAAGGGTAAAGAAGGCAAATCATGCTGTGCCGGTCACGACGAAAAAGCTGGTGGCTGCAAGGGTCATGCCGATAAAAAGGAAGGCTGCAAGCACTAAACATTTTTGTTTTTTTTTCTGAAATCCCGCCGGAAAATATGCTAAAACAGGTATCTTCGGCGGGATTTATTTTATCAATACACTGCAATGAGAAAATTGCCCGATACTTCGCTGATCAGTTATTTCAGCAATATGGTAAAACAGCATGGTGGTATCAATCTGGCGCAGGGCCTGCCGGGTTTCAGGCCTCCCGAAGCCTTACTTCAACACCTCGCTGAAACTGCCACGACCGATGCCCACCAATACGCCCCCGGACTTGGACTTCATGCATTGAGAGCACAGGCTGCCGAAGCGTGCCGTTGCAACACCATTGCAACCGAAAATATCATGATTACCAATGGAGGCACCGAAGCCATATCGCTGATATATACATGGTTGTACAAAAAGCTAAACCACCGGCTCAATGTACTGTCGTTTGCCCCGGTGTACGAAAGCTATCGCGAATTACCGGCCATTTTTGGGAACTCTTTTTCGGTGTACCGATATGGCGATGGTTTTTCGTTCGACCTCCCGGAATTTGAACAACAGGTGAAAGATGAACAAATTAATCTGATTTTTCTGGCTACACCCGGGAATCCGTTGGGCAGGGTATTTTCGAAAACCGAGCTCGATGCAATTTGCAATTATTGCGAAGAAAACCATATTTATCTGGTGGTAGATTTGGTTTACAAGTACCTGTATTATAATGATGTACCTTATATTCCCTATCAACGGCTGTCGCAGTATGTTTTGTTTGCCGACAGTTTTTCGAAGCAATTTTCGATTACCGGATGGCGGCTTGGCTACCTGATAGCGCCCGAACCCATAATCGCTGAGCTCGCTTCGGTGCACGACTATACCGGCTTGTCGTCGCCTATGCCATTACAGCGTGCCATGAGTCTGTTTCTGGAAAACCGTGCCGGTGCCGACAGCTATCTCGATGAAACACGTGCAGCCGTAGCCGCAAATTTTGCCCGTTTTTACGGGTCGGTATGTCAGCTTGGTTTTACGCCCGTATCGGCAGGTGGTGGCATTTTTTTATGCAGCCTGTTGCCCGAAACCTTCGATGATGGATTTGAGTTTGCCTGCGATTTGTACGAGAAACAACAACTCGCCGTAGTGCCCGGCATACATTTCGACAGCACATGGAAGCCCTATGTCAGGTTCAATATTGCCCACCCCGCTCCCATTCTCGATGCTGCGTTGGAACGACT
>JAKQPY010000276.1:0-6500 GCA_029564465.1 Bacteroidota bacterium
CGGTAATTATTTCGTCGGCACCCTGCTTTTGTGCAAACGAAGCTATGCGTGCTGCTGTTTCGGTTTCATGACCCGATAATTCAGGCATGGCGCGCAGTTGTTTGCGCAAACCTGTGGCAAGTTGAATTATTTTAGTGGGAATGTTGCGCATAATTGATAATTGAACCCATAATAGTCAGTTTGTGTTTTCGTTATACCAGTATATGTACGAAGTTTAAACATTATTCTTTCCATGTTAGCTTTGCCAGATATTCTTGTTGTTCATGGGTTTGATATTGTTCTTTAAACTCTTTTATCCAATCATCAAAACTAGCCTTATCACAAGGTTGGTAATATTTTTCTAAAAGCAACATATCAAATTCAAAACTATGAACACTGTCGTGTATGGCATCAAATATTTCTGACGAAGGATAATATACATTTTTTGTATCCTGAAGCATCCCTGTTTTAAGTATCGGGTAAAAATATTCAACCGGTTCACCTGTCAAAAGTAAACATTCCGAAGCATAAACCTTAAAGCTAAACTCATTTGGAAACTTTTCTGAAAATTGTTTGTAAATAGTGGCTTTCAACGTATAATCATCTCCTCCCAATCCCAAATATTCCGACCCGTATTGAACCATTATTGCTCTGTTGATTAATGCTACAGTATCGGTGCTTAGTTTTTCTCGAGAAAGCACAAATATTCTGAATCCCGAAATTTTTTCATGCTCAAGCTTTTCTGAAAAAATAATATTTCGCAACAAGCTGGCTTGTTCGCTACTGCATTTTTCTGACCCTAGTTTTCCTAAATAATATTCCAACGACATATAGAGTTTGCATTTGTGATATTAATCTCTAAAAATAAATAAAATTTTGATGAAGTGGTCGATGTAAATAAACATTACAGAAGCAATCGAAAATTTGTCATAAGAATTAATATATTTTACTAAACGGTTTAATTATATACGTTAAATAAACCGATAATTAAAAAAATATAAATTCAGGTTTAAATTAATAACTTTTTTAATGAAATATGTTCAAAAATAGCCTTGTATATATGGCAAAACAGAATTACATTTGAGCCAAAATTTTAACAAGTTTACCGATAAACGGAATATTCATGAAAAAAGCGTTTGATCCCTACCAGAATTATCTGAAAACCCGTGAGAAGATAGGTTATACCGACCGCGAAAGCGCCACACAGGCCGATTACGACCGCATCGGTTTTATGTCGGGCCTCGAAGTGCACCAGCAGTTGAAAACAAAGAAAAAGCTGTTCTGCAATTGTCCTGCGGGAATATTTCACGACCACGACGATTACGATGCCGAAGTGATTCGCCACATGAGGCCTACCCTCAGCGAACTCGGCGAGTACGACGGAACCGCCCTGATGGAGTTTAAAACGCGCAAAAACATTGTGTACCGCATCAACAACGAAAATGCCTGTACCTACGAGGTGGACGATACGCCACCCTTCTTAATCAACCGCGAAGCCCTCGATATTGCCTTTCAGATTACCATGCTCTGCAAAATGAACCTCGTGGGTGAAGTGCATATCATTCGTAAGCAATACCTCGATGGAAGTATCCCCACAGGATTTCAGCGTACTGCCATTTTAGGTGTCGAAGGCGATATTCAACTGAAAAACAAAAAAGTACGACTGATTCAGTTGAGTATCGAAGAGGACTCATGCCGTGAGATTTCGGATATTGGTCACTGGAGAATTTACAAAACCGATCGCCTCGGTATGCCGCTCATTGAAACTGTTACCTATCCCGAGTTTAAAAACCCCGATGAGGTGAAAGAAGGCTGCGATGTGATTCGCTTTATCAACCGCAGTACGGGTAAAGTGCGTACCGGGATTGGTGCTTCGCGTCAGGATGTGAATGTGAGCTGCAAAGGTGGCACACGCATCGAAATTAAGGGTGTTGCGCATACCAAATGGATTCCTGAACTTACCCATGTGGAAGCTTTCCGTCAGTGGGCCTTGCTCGCTATCCGCGAAGAATTGCTCAAACGCTTTGCAAAACCCGAGGATTGGAAACCCGTTTCGGCACAGCTCGACTACGATGCCTTCGAGGTGACTTATCCGCCCATTAAAGAAGCCCGCGACCGTGGCGATAAACTCTATGCCGTGAAACTCCCGGGTTTTAAAGGCATTATGTCGCACTTTACACAGCCCACCAAAACCTTCGCCGACGAAATCAGCGACCGCCTGAAGGTGATTGCCTGCATCGAAAAACCGCACATGGTGCACACCGAAGATTTTAATCCGGTTATTACCGATGCCGACATGGAAATTATTGGTATGATGCTCAACGCCAATATGGAAAAAGATGCCGTATTGGTTTTCTGGAGCCCCGAAGACGATGTTAAAACAGCTCTTGAAGTAATCGAAGAACGATGTCGCATGGCTTTTGCCGGTGTTCCCAACGAAACCCGCAAATCGTTCGAAGATGGCAGTACAATATTTGAGCGTGTGTTGCCCGGTGCCGACCGCATGTATCCTGATACCGATTCGGCTCCCATTCCCATTGCAGCCTCACACCTCGAAGAGCTGGCTAAAGGCCTGCCCACCGATATTACCGAACTGATGGGCTTACTGCGTAAATGGGAAGTTCCCGACGAAATGCACATGTATCTGCTCAGTAAGAACCTTGTTCCCCTTATTGGTCGCATTGGTGATGAGCTCAAGGTAAGTCATCGCACAGTGGCCATGATGATGGCAAAACGCCTGAAATACGTGGAAGGTCATTACACCCGGGCTGCCGATTTTAACTACAATCGTATTTACGACCTGATAAAATATGCCATTCAGAACAATCTCGAATGTCCGCTTATGCAACGCATGTTGCCGGTGGTGTACGAGCATCCTAATATGGATTTTCAGTCGGTGCTGACTACCATCAACTTCAAAAAGTACAGCCACGACGAAATATTCAGCCGTATCGAATTTGCTAACCGCAAGTTCGAAACCGAAGGTCGTAACAAGACTTTCGGCAACAGGGTAACATGGATAATGGGTCAGTTGCGTCCTATGGCCGAAGGCAATATTGCGCTGCCTGCATTGCGCGAAGAAATCGAAAAACGAGTAAAGTAAACACAGTATTTATCAGATAATTTCAAAAAAATGAGTAATTCCGATCTGTTTCAGGGATATAAAGGCAAGGCTTTAGACGTATTGATGAAGTTTAATGTCAGGGTTTGGGGTCAAACCGAAATGGAAACCACCCGCGGTACTTTTACCGGCACCGTACTACCGCGTTCGATAAACGACGATGCCGAACACATTGTGATAAAGGTGATTACCGGATATAACATCGGTGTCGACGTGAACACCATTATCAGCATGAAAGAAACCGGCTATAAGAAAGCCAACTATGCCATTCCCGAAAAACAGTTTCCCTACACCGAAGGGCTTCCCCACGTGAAACTGTTTGGTACCGGTGGTACTATTGCATCGCGTCTCGACTACCGCACCGGCGCCGTTATCCCTGCTTTTTCGCCCGGTGAACTCTATGGTGCCGTGCCCGAACTGGCCGATATCTGTAACCTCGATACCGAGAAACTGTTTGCGGTTTTCAGCGAAAATATGGGACCCACCCAGTACATTGCCCTGGCCCATGCCATTCAGCGCGAAGTAGAAAACGGCATTCAGGGTATTGTTATTGGTCATGGTACCGACACGCTGCACCATACCGGCGCTGCCCTTACTTTTATGTGCCAGAACCTGCCGGTTCCGGTGGTATTGGTTGGTTCGCAACGCTCAAGCGACCGCCCCAGTTCCGATGCTGCCCTCAACCTGATGCATGCCATGAAAACAGCTGGTACCGGCGACATTGCCGAAGTGCTGGTGTGTATGTTCGGACCTACTTCGGACGAATATGGATTTTTACATAAAGGAACCCGCGTTCGCAAAATGCACTCATCATACCGCTCTACATTCCGTACCATAGGCGATACTCCGGTGGCAACCGTTACCCGAAAGGGCGTAGTTCCCATCAAAAAATCATATAACAAACGCCGCGACGACCGCAGCATGATTCTGAAACCCTACTACAGCGATAAGGTGACCATGTTGTATTATTACACGGGAATGAATCCTGATATTCTCGATGCAATGATTGACCTGGGCTACAAGGGTATCATCATTGTGGGCACCGGTCTGGGTCATGTCAACAAGGAACTTTATCCGGCCATTGTACGTGCTAAAGAAAAAGGCGTTCATATTTTCATGACCTTGCAGACCATTTGGGGATATGTGCAGATGTTTGTTTACGACACCGGCCGCGATATGATGTCGAAAGGTATTGTTCCGCTTGGCAATATGCTGCCCGAAGTTGCTTTCGTGAAACTATCATGGGTGCTGGGTCAGACCGAGGACCGTGACGAAGTTATCCGCCTGATGCTTACCCCGGTGAACGACGAAATCACCGAAAAGGAACCTTACAACGGATATCTGGTGTATCAGGGCGGCGTTCCCGAAGTGGAAGATTTTGTCAGAAAAGTACATAAATAGTATCGCAGCCATGGACTTCGACCGCTTCATCGACCGACTGAGGAGCGGAATCAGTTCGGAATTGCCCGGCAGGGCAGCCCACCGGCGTATGATGCCTGTGTTTCCGCAGGCCAATATCAGCTATTTCAGCGACAAACCATTGCGGCAGGCAGCCGTGCTAATCTGCCTTTTTCCGCTTGACGGGATTCCCCATACCGTGCTCATTGAGCGAACTCAGGATGCCGGACCCCACAGTGGTCAGATTGCTTTTCCCGGCGGCCGTTACGAAGAAAGCGACAGCGACCTGACAATCACTGCCTTGCGCGAAGCTTACGAAGAAGTTGCGATTGACCCGGACTGTCTTCAGGTTTTGGGCAACCTTAGCGCTATCAGCATTCCGGTAAGTGGATTTTCGGTGTTGCCTGTAATTGCATACACCCATGCGATGCCCGATTTTATTCCCGCTACCGATGAAGTGAAATCACTCATGGTATGTCCGGTCGAAGACTTGCTTAAAAGCAAAACATCGGGTAAAATTCGCGTCAGGGACTTCGAAATCGAAGCTCCCTATTACCTGGCCAACGGGCGAATCGTTTGGGGGGCAACGGCAATGCTGCTCAGCGAACTCGAGTGCGTGTTGTATCGTCTTACAGTGGAATCATTAAATTAGTTGTTGTAATATTCAGAAAAACAGGCGCTTAGCTTTGATGAGCCAACTTATAAACAATCGCCTGATATTAAAATGTTTTCTATGTTATTGGAATACAGTAGCTATTAATTACTTTCGCACATATCAATACATTTGATTTTACAGTTTATGAAATACGGTTTTACCGAAATAGCAGTGGTTCCCTTACGTGCCACACCTTCCGAAGGCGGCGAAATGCTTAGTCAGGTGCTTTTTGGCGAATGCTTCGAAGTGCTTACAATCAGGAATAACTGGACGCGTATCCGTTTATTCCACGATGCCTATGAGGGATGGGTCGATACAAAAATCATTTCGTTTCTCGACGAAGAAGGCTATCAGAATATGTGCAACACAGCTGTTATGGTTGTTCAAAAGCCTTTTATCGAAGTGGAATCCGAATCCACAGGGCGTTTCTATCTTCCTGCAGGCGTTAGCCTTCCCGGTTGCGATGGTAAGGAATTCAAATTGGCAGACAAAGCTTTTTCCATCTGTTCCGAAAATAAACTGACAAACGAAATCAGCGATCCTGTCGAAATAGCAAGGCTCTACATGAACAGCCCCTATTTGTGGGGCGGACGTACCCCCTGGGGTATTGATTGCTCGGGATTGACACAAACGGTGTACCGGCAGCTGGGCATAGGCATACCCCGCGATGCCAACAAACAGGTTAATGCAGGTGAAACCGTGAATCTGCTGTATGAAGCGGAGCCCGGCGATCTGGCTTTTTTCGACGATAAAAACGGAAATATTACCCATGTGGGAATGATTGCCGGAAACGCCAAAATTATTCATGCATCGGGCAAGGTACGTATCGATAACATCGACCATAACGGAATATACAATACTGAGCGAAAGTTATATACCCACAGCCTGAGGGTTATTAAACGAGTAAGGAAACCAAGCTAAAACAGCTTTTCAACAATCGTAATGTAAACTTTCCTGTTCAGATCAATGATGTTGAAATCGGGCAGGTCGATACTTCTGATTACACGCTGCAGCACATCGCGCGACGATATTACCGAAGGGCTGAACATGTTGTCGTCGGGTTCATTTTCAGGAATGCGGATGTTATAGTATTTTTCGATTAGATAAACCTCCCCATTGATTTTAAACACCACTTCCTGTTCAATCCAGCCGTTGTTTTCGATTTCGATATAATTGCGCATTTCGACTTCCTGAACGCCATAATCACGTTTTTTTATCATCTTCACAAAATAGAGGTGCTCAGCGTCGATCCAAAACTGATCGGAAGAGTCTTTCTCATTTTGGGCTCCCACCACATACACCTTGCGGTTGTTGTACATGCGGGTGTAAAACTTGTCTTTGTCGTAT
>JAKQPY010000001.1:0-1578 GCA_029564465.1 Bacteroidota bacterium
AAAATTGGCGTTGGATACGATACGTATGCAATCAATTTGCTTGACAAAGTTACGTTTATATGCAATATCAATGACAGAAATTTTTCGTCATACGCGACGTGGATTGTCAAAGAGGCGGATCCCGGCCAGGACGAAATTGTCATCGAAGGTGATGATATCGCTTATTTCCTTACGTTTGATGGCGATATTGCGATGGTAGATGATAATTATTTAATTACGACTCAAAAAGAGGTATAAAATATGGCAATAGGAACAAAAGAAATAAATCAAATAAGTCGAACTCTCACGGCGATACAAGGAACTGAAATGCTTCCAGGTCGTGACGAAAATGGCGACTTCAAAGTTGAGATTTCAAAAATTATTGATGAGGCGTCATCGCAAGCTGCTGCTGATGTTACAACAGATATATTGAATATATTAAATGAAAATATAATCAATTACGCACAAATTGCTTCAAAAATTGTTAAAGACGGTAGCAACAACAAAATTGAAGTCCCAGCTTTTCGTGTTATTCTGAACGATACTATGTATTACAAATCAATTACCACCACTCTTGACGTCAACGATATTGACATCGGCGGGTCTTTTATTTTCGGTAGTGATTACTATGTGTGGGCAGGAGTACCTTCGTCTGGTCATGAGCCTGTTCTCAAGTTGTCAACTTCGCCATCATCACCGGCAGGTCTGACTACGCCGAAAATCATTGGCGGATTTCATTACGGAAAAATTAGAAATTCAATCACAATCAATGATGTTAGCGATGGCATTGTGCCGAATTCGTGTTGGGACATCAAACATATGCCGCGCTGTTATCTGCTCGGACTGGCAGACCCGGCAACGTATCAAATCGGCGGCATGGTTGAAGTTATACCGAACTCGCTATGGGTCGATATTTATCTGATATCTGATGGCGGTGGTAGTGGTTTTAATCGACTTGGTTTCTCAAAAATAAATCAATTGCCGCTGTCTGGCACTGAAGGTTTGTGTTGGTATGACTTTGTAATACGGGCAAAAAATGTCGGCAAGCGATTGCTAAATTACATGGAATGGACGCAGGCGGCGATTGGAAGTCCGCAGGGGCTCAATGCCAGCAACGCAAATGGCTGGACGAAAACAACCAATACAGGAAAAATAAAAACAGCCGCAACGAATGCTGCTGATGCTGATTCAGATTACATCAATGGTTTTAACACGAGTCTCCTAAATGTCAGAGATTGCGTTGGTAACCTATGGGAATGGCTCGGGGAAATGAGTATCCGGCAGGATGCCACATCGTGGGGATGGCGAAATGTATTAGATACAGGAGAATTATCTGGCGATACTGATTTCGGCCAGGCCTATTTGCCATATGATTATGGTATAATTGCATTAATTGCTGGCGGGGCCCGGGACCATGGCGTCTCTGCGGGTTCGCGCGCGGTGAACGTGTACAATGTGCCGTGGAAGGTGAACGTGGGCATTGGCTCCCGTTTCGCCTGTGAATCTCTGTAAAATGTAGGAGGTAAAAAAATGTACTATGAAACAGATGCAGGTGGTAATCTCTTAAGAGCATTGCCGGGATACTACGACGGATATCAC
>JAKQPY010000014.1:0-9395 GCA_029564465.1 Bacteroidota bacterium
GGCATCATTTCGCTGAGGCCGGCCGAAAATATAATGCTTTCGCCTTTTTCGATATTCAACTCGAAATAACCCGGAACAAACAGGTCTTCCTGAAATTCGTGTCCCGTTTTCTGATCTTCGATATATTCGATATTATAGTACCAGTGCGGCACGTGCACATAATCGGGTTCTTTCGAAAACTGCAAAAAAACCGACGGGTAGGCTTCGTAAAGCCGCATCGAGATGCCGGCACCTGCTTTGGCGTATTTGGTGTTGGCGTACATGTTCTCACGGGTAAGCGCATGCACACTTCTGAACGCCAGAAACGGCTTAAAACGGAGTGTGGTGGGACTGTTGGCCTCAAGCAGGGTGTAGCGGGTAAGCAGTCGCTCGTCTTCAACCGAAAATATCTGTTCTTTTCGCAATACCACACCGCCCACACGGTAAATTACCATGGGGATAGGGTCGGCGTAGAACTCACGGGCATATTTATGCCCCCTGGGTTCGTAGGCATTCGGATATTTGTGGATAGAAAGGTTAAACATGGCTCCATGTTGAATCACCGATTCGTCGAGCGATGAGAGTAATACATGGTTTTCACCATCGATTTGCGGCATCGGGCACACCAATAAACCGTGATACCTTCGGGTGTTGCAGCCGATAATGGTGGTGCTCGCATACGAGCCCGCCCGGTTGGTTCGTATCAACTCGCGCGATAACGAAAACTCAAGGTTTATCAGTTCGTCCTTTAAAAATGTAATATACGACATATCAGAGTTATGCTATTAAAATCATAAACTGTATAAAAGTACGAATTTAATATGGTTTTGCAATGTATTTGTTAGCATAATATTAAGAAATTTATTGTTCAGGGGCAGCTCTTTAAAAAAAAAGTAAAATTAATTTCAAAACTGTTGAACAATTCGAAAATTAATATGTTATTATTGTGAATCTTTTCAATATGTGGTAATTGAAAAGTTGACTGCAGCGATGCGGTCGCTTTAGCGCCCAACCCCCGGGCGCTTTTTTTTTGTATTTTTGCGACAGAAATTTTGCAATGGGCAAGTCAATTACCGATATGATTTCGATGGGCGAGGGTTTACAACTCGACTTTAAGTATTGTGTTAACGATTCGCGGAAAATTGCCCGTTCTATGGTTGCATTTGCCAATACTGCCGGAGGGAGCCTCCTGCTGGGTGTAAAAGATAACGGCAGGATTGCCGGAGTAAAAACCAGCGAAGAATTCTATATGATTGAGCAGGCTGCCACGCTCTATTGCCGTCCTTCGTTGACCTTCCGACATGCGACTCACCTGGTAGAGTCGAAAACTGTGCTTCAGATTATTGTGCCATTTCAGGGAATTGTGCCCTATTTGGCTCCGGACGAACATGGTCGCTGGAAGGTTTACATACGCAAAGGCGATCAGAACCTGCTCGCCAACCGCATTTTGCTCGAGGTGTGGAAGCAGAATAAATCGGGGGCCAATGTGCGCCTTTCGGTTGACCGTGATGTGGAAATGCTGTTGAATTACCTCAATCACAATGAGTATATTTCGTTGGAAACATTCATGCAAATCACCGGAAAAGGGAAACGTGCTACCGAAGATATTCTGGTTGGTTTAATTTTAATGAACCTGCTGGATATGGAAATCACCGAAAGTTCGTGTCAGTTCCGCCGCAAGAAAAACTAAAATCACCACTTATGGCATATACCTACGATTATCCCCGACCCATGCTCACTGTTGATATAGTGATTGTAGCCGGAAAATTGTCGCCTGAAATTCTGCTTATTAAGCGCCGCAATAATCCGTTTGCCGGTTGCTGGGCCTTGCCTGGAGGATTTGTCGAAATGGACGAAAACCTCGAACAGGCAGCCTTACGCGAGTTGGCGGAGGAAACAGGGCTGGTGTTGCCGGCATTACAGCAGTTCAGGGCCTATGGTGAACCCGGGCGTGACCCGCGGGGACGTAATGTGGCAGTGGTGCATTTTGCCTTGTTGCCTCAGCCTATAAAAGTCAGCAGTGGAGATGATGCCGAAGCTGCCCGCTGGTTTCCCTTATCTGCTTTGCCCGAACTGGCCTTCGATCATGCGCAGATTATTCGCGATTTTGTAGCATCGCATTAGCAAAATAAATCTGAACTACATTGTGATTGCCTTGTCGTAAAGAACTATGCCAATTCTTTCGATATGTTCTTTTAGTTCTTCTGATTGAATGTTCTCGAAAATAATTATGTCAAATTTATAGGCTAAATCCAAATTGTCGAGGACAATCAGAAGGTTCAGTATGTCGTTTAATTCAATGTGCTCGCCCGACACTGCAATATCAATATCAGATCCTTTGTTGAAATTTCCTTTAGCCCTTGAACCGAATAAAATAATCTTCTTTACCTTAGGGTGAGCCGAAATTATCGCAATTACATTAGCGAGATTCTCTTCCGATAATCCGTATTTATTTAGCTCACTCATTTTTGTACTTTTCTTAATTCCGAATCAAAAACTTCGGTAAGCATTTTAAATTGTAAATAGTATTCGTTTCTAATATTATTGACAATTTGCTCTGCCATTGCTTCATCATACGTATGGCTTGTCAGGTTTCTGCTTTTTTGCATTCGCAGCCAGCTGTTTCCATCGGTAATATAACCATCCTGAAAGCTTTGTTCAATAACGGGTTTGGGTCCTACAATGCCCTGATATCCCTTTTCTTTAAGCAAATCCTGTAAAGTCTTCCATCCAAGTTCAAATGTATATTCGAATGCTTTAATGACACCTTGTTTTTCAAGCTCATTGAGTGTGTCGGCCCGGACATATTTTTCGAGTTGTAAAAATGCTTTTTTATAATTGTCAAATCGTTGTGTCCAGCGAATATCCTTGCTTTCCATAATTGGTTTTTTTACAAATTTATATATATTTCTGAGCCAACAGGTAAACTACAGTAATTATTGATATCGTTTTTAGCAAGATGTTCAAAAAAATACCGAATGTTTTACTTTTTTCGCCACACATTTACAATTTCACCAATATACATTTTGTGAAAATCCTTATTGGGATACTTTGACTTAACTACTTCGGTATCAACAAAGTTTGATTCTTCGATATTACCGGCATAGAGTTTTTTACATTCCAATATTATTACTGCTTCTTCGAATGCCACACAGCCCGATGGGGTAAAGATGGGGGTGAGCCCTGATTCTTTTACCTTATCACAATCACGGCCCGATTTCGAACCGCAGATTTTTAATGCTTCACGGTGTTCTTCGCTAAAGAAACACACTGTATAGTAGTTTTCGCGTTCGGTAAACTGATAGGTATAGCGTTGCGGTCTTACAAAGATAAACGACACGGGCTTTTCCCAAAGCCATCCCATGCCACCCCAACTGGCAGTCATCATGTTGAAGCCTTGTTCTTTGGTGCCGGCACCAATCAGCATCCAGTCTTTGCCTATCATACGGATGGCGTTGTCGTTGAGCGATTCCCAGGTGGTTTTTTCGAATGTATTTGTCATATTGTTTTGGGCTTTAAGGGTTGTTGCTGTTAGGATAATTACTGCGAGAATTATGATTTTTCTTGTCATATATTGTGTGTTTTATGTTTTCGAAGCTAATAATAAGCTTATGACTTAAACAATTTTCCCAATTCTTCGGCGCTTTTCTTCACCGATCTGATTCCTTTTTCTACCAGAGAAGCATCGTAGTTTTCGCTATATTTCCGGAACTCTTCATTGTTGTTCACTGCAGGATACACCACCAGAAAACTGTAATCCGCAAAATGGCGTGCCAGTTTTGCAGGGATTCCGTCGAGGACATTGCTATGCGAAACTCCGGGTTTACGCGGGGTAACCACAATCAATAAATCTTCCTGTCCGAAATACCGTGAGAGCACCAAAAAGTCTTCCCAATCGTCGAAATCGCGGTATTTAAAGTTGGCAGCCATTTTTT
The DNA here is from genome assembly GCA_029564465.1 of Bacteroidota bacterium. Taxonomy (GTDB): domain Bacteria; phylum Bacteroidota; class Bacteroidia; order Bacteroidales; family ML635J-15; genus JAGOEF01. The sequence goes on from JAKQPY010000014.1 coordinate 3,915, forward strand.
TGTATCTGATAAATTTCTCGATGGCCTTGCACGTGTCGTTGTCGGAATATACATCGGTTTTCAGATTCAGCAGGGTGGCAATGCGTACCACTTTTTCAAGCCAGTCGAAAAAACCGGGTTCTTTTTCGGAATAGCGCGGGCAAGCCAGGTGGATATGTTTGTGTACATTCAGTGGTATGGCTGCGTTATACACATATATTGCCTGATCGGTGCTGCTCACAATCTGGGTCACGGTTTTCCCGAAAAATAGTTCACTGATATTGGTTTTCCCTGAACTTCCAAGTACTATGTCGGTTGCCGAAATTTCGCGGGCAACCCGCTTAATGCCCGAAATAACATTTTGGTCAATCGTGGTAATTACTTCGAAATGTTGTTCCGAAGCTGCTGCATAGCTCACACCGTCGGTAAGAACCTTGCGCGATTGCCGTAGTTTTTCGCGTGCCGTCTCATCATCTTCAACCACAGTAAGTCCGTACACCGGCACCTGTTTTTTCGTGGTTTTCAGCATCAGTGCTATATCAATAAGCCTCGGCATGGTTTCGGGATTCGATACGGGTACCAGAATTTTTTCGGTGGCGACCGGAGTTTCAGGCTCGGTTTCAGATGCGGTGCTCACTACGATCTTTTTCCCCACATTTTCGGTAACCATCGAGGCTACAATGCATGTTATCAAAATCAGTATTATGGTACCGTTCAAAATGGTGTCGTCGATTATCCCCATCCGGTGCCCTACCATGGTAACAGCCAGAATTGCAGCGGCATGAGAACTGCTGAGCCCGAATATCAGCTTGCGCTGCAGCGGGTTGTATCGTAATGTCCATTGCGTAAGTAAAGCTGCCAGCCATTTCCCTATCAGGGCAACCACAGTAAGTATTCCGGCAACAATCAGGGTTTCGGGCCCACTGAGGAATACACCCGGATCGACAATCATCCCGACACCAATTAAAAAGAACGGGATAAACAATGAGTTACCTACGAACTCCAGTCGGTTCATTAAGCTGGAAGTTTGTGGTATGAGACGATTCAGTGTGAAACCCGCAGTAAAAGCCCCGATGATAGGCTCTAATCCTGCTATTTCGGCCAGAAAAGCACACAGAAAGACAACGGAAAGGACAAAAATGAACTGGGAATTACGCTCTTCTTCAAGGTGTTTGAAAAACCATCGCGAAACCCGGTACACCACAAAAATCACGAATAATATATACACCACAAATGCAATTCCCAGCCTGATCAGGAATTCGGTGTTGGCAAAACCCGTGTCGGAACCGGTGATAATAGCAAGCGCAACCAGAACCGCTGTATCAGTGAAAATTGTCCCCCCCACAGTGATGGCTACTGCTTCATTTTTTGCAATACCCAACTTGCTGACTATAGGGTAGGCAATCAGCGTGTGCGTGGCAAACATGGTGGCTACCAGTATGCTGGTGTTGAGCGGGTAGTGGAGTAAGTAGAAACATACCGGAAACCCTATGGCAATGGGTATCGCAAAAGTAAAAATGCCAAAAACAAAACTTTTGTACTTATTCTTGATGAATTTAGCCAAATCAAGTTCCAGACCTACAATAAACATGATATACAACAAGCCTATGGTAGAGAATAAATCGACAGCAGAGTTTTTTTCGATGATATTAAAGCCATGGGGACCAATGAGAACCCCCGAAATAATCAGGCCGATTATCCCCGGAATTCGGATTTTACGCAAAAACAGTGGAATCAGCAGGATAATAAACAGCATGACGGCAAACACCAAAACGTAATTCTGAAACGGTGTCTGAAACTCGTGTGCTATGTTTTCCAGAAATTTTTGCATAACACGTTACCCAAAATTAAGTTTGTAAAAATAATAAAATCCCGATGAGAAATAGATATAAAGATGACGAATATGATTTTGTAAAACAGCCTGGAACAAATTAACTCATTAGCTGAACTGTCCGCAACGACTTAGTTACCGTATCAAGTAATAAAATTCCGCAATTAAATGCATGTCTGAGACATGCAGGCGCAAACAGGTAATCTCCGGTTTCTACATAATACTTTTCACCAAAATCAATATTTACCCACCGATGGGCTGTCTTTTTCCCCTGAACGATACAGCCGTTGGGATGCAGGTGCCCCGACAGATACAGGTCACAACGAAACTTTTCGCGATGTTCCAAGGCATCGTTGGTGGGCTCGTGACCCATTTGTAGCGAACCCGAAACATCGGGATAGATGTAATGCGTCAGGCATATTTTCAATCCGCCGGCATCAATACAGGCAAGCTCCGGTAGGGTACGAAGCCATTCTAAATGGTCAGGGCCAAGCAGTGGGTCGATTTCGTGTTCATAGAGCCAGACTTTATTTCCGGTAAGTCGTTGTTTTTCGGTAAACGACAGGTCATACCAGTTTCCAGGATAATGTATTCCTGCCGTAAATTCCGACAGACGCCGTGCAGTGAACATGTCGTGGTTTCCGGCAATGCTGATTTCGCAGTGTTCCCTTAATAAGTCAATACAAGCCGCTGCATTCTTCTCTGTTGCAAAGTTCTGGTTTATAGGAGAATATCCGGTGATGTCGCCCAGACAAAAGATTCTTTCTGCGCCCAGTGTATGAGCACTGCGGAGGGCTTTTTCGAGCATCCGCGCATCTTCGTGTATATCAGAAATAAAAGCTATCAGCATAATATAAATTTTAACCGGACACCGAGCGGAGCCGAGGTGACCGGTTTGAAACCAGGTTTTCTTTCTCAATTTTCTGCCGGTTGCTTAATTCGGACACCGAGCGGAGCCGAGGTGCCCGAACAAAACCAACCTTTACATATCGGGTTCTATTCATTCAGCAAATCTTCCTTAATTTTCAACAAGTCAGCACGTTTTTTATCATCCACTTCAGGGTATTTCAGATCGAGTTTTTTTGTTTCTGCCACAATAACCGACGCGATGCAGAAACGGGCAAACCATTTGTCGTCGGAAGGAATGATATACCACGGGGCAATACCTGATGTGGTTGCCGAAATCATTTCTTCGTAGGCATGCATGTAGTTGTCCCACAATTTTCTCTCTTTTGAGTCGGCCGGTGAGAGTTTCCAGTTCTTCGACGGGTTGTCGATACGTTCCAGGAAGCGCTTGCGTTGCTCTTCCTTCGATATATGCAGAAAAAATTTCAGTACTATGGTTCCGTTTTCGTGCAGGTTTTTCTCAAAACGATTAATCTGTTCGTAACGTGATTGCCAGAATTCAGGGGTAATATCGTCAACCTTTTCGATGCCGGGCAGTTTTTCATTCATTACATATTCGGGGTGTACGCGGGTAACCAGCACGTTTTCGTAGTGCGAACGGTTGAAAATGCCGATTTCGCCACGGGCAGGCAGCGCACTGTAATGCCTCCAGAAGTAATCGTGGTCCAGTTCTATGCTGTTTGGCGACTTAAAACTCCATACCTTGACTCCCTGGGGATTTAAACCTTTCATTACGTGTTTGATTGCTCCGTCTTTGCCGGCTGCATCCATGGCCTGCAGAACAATTAAAACACCGTATTTATCGTGGGCATACAGTTTATCCTGCATGGTCGAAAGCTGAGATATACTTTTTTTAAGCATCGCTTTGATGTCGTACTCAGGCACCGGTTTTTCGTGGCAACAGGTTTTAAAATCATCAGTCAGCGAAACCGGTTTCCCGGGTTTTGCCTGCAGTGTGTGCAGATATTCTTTAAAAGATTCTGGTATTTTCTTACTCATAGAGTTGGGGTTTTGTTGGTACGAAGATACAGAAATTTGGAAAAATCGTAAAATTCAAAATTCACAAATGAGCGAAAGCTTAGCTTACAAAGATTCTGTTAGCAATAATTGAGTTATTTCTGATTTAACATGACTCCATTCAACATCCTTCAACATATCGGGCATTACGTCTTCTTCGGCGTCATTAAAATAAATAAGGCTTTTGGTTACCAGAAACCTTGATCCATCAGGGAATTTTTCTTCATAAAAACCAAATAAATCACGTAGTGAAAACTTCTTGAGTAAAAAATAAATGTCAATAAAGTCTTTTTTACTGCCCCTACCTGTAATTGCGGCAAGTTTCATGGCCGCAATATCTTTTTCTCCGGCCAGTCTCACACCATTTTCATTCAATGAGTTTTCCAGCCAGTGGTATGGGTAATTTACAAAATCAGTTTTAATTTTATTAATTGCAAATACATGAATGTTTTGTGACCTGTGCAGAAGTTTTACATCTTGAAAAGTACTCAGCATGATATCTAATTCGGCCGGGTCTGCGTTCAGATTTCCAAACAAATCAATATCTGTCGATTTTCGATGTCCGATTTGTAATGCCAGGCCTGTACCACCGGCAAGCCGCATGTCGCTTAGCAAGGGGAAGGATTGCAAGGTTTTTAAAAGTTCCAGTACTTTTGGTTCAATGGATTGGTATTGTAGCATATAAATTTTTCTTGGGGAATTCCTGTGATGGTTGAAATAAATGTCATCGTTTTAGGGTCAAGTTCTCTAATAGTGCATGCTACTTCGGCAATTATAGCTAACCCATAGATATGCTTAATTATTACCCAGTCTTGCCACAGTCCATACATCAAGCAGTTCGTGATAATCAGCTTTTTATGCCTCTCAAAATCTAATGAAGTCCTGTCAACATCCCAGAATAAATGCTCCGACAAACCAGCTATTGTATATCCTGTTTCACTTTTCATTTCTGCAAATTAATCAAACAAAGGTAAAAATAAATTAGTTTCCATAATTCAGCGCTGCAATCTGTTCAATAACCAAAAATGCCAGCAACATTTGCTACTCCACCATCACAAACCCAGCCCAGTAATATGGCTCATATTTTTTGCGCATGTATTTTTGTGTTTCGGTAAAGGCTTTTCGTACATTATTCAGTTTGACAAGGTTTTTATAAAACTTCTCCATAAATATGCCGGTTTCTTTGTCAGGCACCGACCAAAGGCTCATAATAATGTGCTGAACGCCTGCCATTTTAAAAGCGCGTTGCAAGCCATACACGCCTTCGCTGCCTTTTACTTCTCCTAGTCCTGTTTCACAGGCTGATAGTACCACAAGCTGTGTGTTCGACAGATTCATGTTCGATACTTCGTAGGCCGTAAGAATCCCGTCTTCGATACCTTCAACCGGTTTGTTTTTATCCCATGTTCGTTCGGCTCCGGCAAACAGCAAACCGGTGCGAAATAATGGATTGTTGTTTTGTACAAAGCTGTTTTCGTAAATCTTATAGGCATTTTGTTTGTCTCCCAAAGGCATGCTGAATCCATGTGTTGAAATATGCAATACTTCGGGTGATTTTTCCATCGACAGCGACTTAAACATTTCTTCGGTTGCTTGCGAACCGCTGTATAACGCTACATTGTGTTTCTTTTTTTGAAGTATTTTTTGAATATTTTCCGTTTCCGAAAGCGTTCCCGGTAAATATTTCCACGCAATAGTTGCATTTGTATTTATTTCGCGCATTTGGTTGTTCAAACTGTCAGTTGGTA
>JAKQPY010000015.1:0-2504 GCA_029564465.1 Bacteroidota bacterium
GGTACCATAGGGCAGTGTTACGCTGATGGTATGGCCGCCCGAGTTGATAACCCCGTCAACACCATTGATACTGTATGCGGTGATATTGGCCTGGTGGCTGGGCTCCGTATTTAGGGTTATGGTGTAGGTTTTCTTGGTTACGCCATCCTCGGCGGTGCAGATCAGCTTGTAACCCGTTTGAAGATCGGTGGCAACAGTGGTGCCATCTGCTTCGTATGTGTCGAATGTGGCACCTGTGGCAGGGGTGATGTTACCCTCGAAGGTGGCCAGGGTTTCGTTCCAGGGAACATTGGTGATGGTCTCAGCCGTATTGTCAACCGTGTAGGTAATTGAACTTACAGTGGCGTCGTGGCTGGGCTCCGTATTTAGGGTTATGGTGTAGGTTTTCTTGGTTACGCCATCCTCGGCGGTGCAGATAAGCTTGTAGCCCGTAGCCAGGTCGGTGGCAACAGTGGTGCCGTCTGCCTCGTATGTGTCGAATGTGGCACCTGTGGCAGGGGTGATGTTACCCTCGAAGGTGGCCAAGGTTTCGCTTGATGGAACGTTGGTAATGGTTTCGGCCGTGTTGTCAACGGTGTAAGTAGCAGAGCTAACCGTGGCGTCGGTGCTGGCTGCACGGGTGGTGAAGTTCCATGTGGTCTTGTCAGATAAGCCGGCAAAATCGTTATTGGCCATATCCATAAATGCACCTGCATCAATATTTACGTAGTAATCGGTGCTATATTCAAGGTTATCGGGTAATGTAGCTGTAGCGTTAGCCCCAGTAATTGAAACGTCGTTAGCGTTAATGGCAAAAGCCTCAGTATCGTCACTGACCTTTTTTACCCTAACGCTACCAGTTCCTTTTTGAATATTTTCATCGAAAGGAATGGTCAGGGTTGGGTTAATGGCAACATTGGTTGCTTCGTCGGTAGGGATAAGACTGGCTAGGACAAGAGATGGGGCTGTAACATCTTCTAATTTGTATAGTACTAATTTTTGTTGTGCAGACGTATAGCATGCAAAACGAGGAGAACTCGCATTGTATTGTAGAATTCTAGTGCTAATAGCTTTGTTTGCAAATGTGAAAACATTTGAAGCGTAACTTATAGACCATCTTTCATTGTCTGAAATAGATACTGGATTTAGAATAGCATAAGATGCATTGCTTGAACCAGAATAGGATACGTAGGTTATGTCAGTTCCAACAGTGTTAGAAACTGTATAATCACTGCCATCTTTTTGGATTTTCCATACAATGGTGGTTGCAGGATTTGTTATAACTCCAGATGCTGGTGTAATAGCAGTATTTTGGAAGAAAGATCCAGTATTAGTGGTGTTCATTGCGAAAGCCTCACCGCTATTAGCAATCACGTAGAAACCGTCCACTAATTCATCAATGCTTGTTATTTTGGTAAAGGTTCCAGTACCAGAATATTGTCCCCATCCAACATTTCCAATAAAAAGGAATATAGCGGTTAGGGTCAGCGTGGTTAGTAAATTTTTAATTTTCATAGGCGAAAAATTTATGGTTAGTTGTTTTGTTGTGCGTTTATTCAGGTTAATTGTTAAAAAGCCGGTCAAGAGCGAACCTGCCAGGGCAGGAAAAACTTTTAGCTCTTGTCCCCCAATGCGCTTTACCCTTTTTTATCTTCAGGTGTTGGTGCAGGCGCAGGGTTCGTCACCCCCGGGTTATGGCGGTTTGAGCATTACCTTCTCTACTTGTTTACTGCCGTTCAGCATGTTTTGTGGCGGAAAAAATCCGCGTGTCAAATATGAAAAAATGTGGTGAAAAGGGCTGTTAAGTTAGGGTTATTTTTAGGTGATGTCAAGATTTATTTTAGGGTATTTTACAAATATTCCCCTACATTATGCGAAAATGGAATATAATGCTATTTATGGTTGTTTTTATGGGATATTATTCCAGATAACACCCCTGTTTATTTCTACTTTTTAGCAGGCTACGTATGGGGACATTTCGTGCTTTCCGCCCCTTCGGGGCTAGATACATTCTGCCGGGCTGCTCATTTAACACCTGTTGAAGGGTGGCCGTATAAGTTCCGTCAAAAGCCGGACAAGTTCCGCCAGTTGGCGGACAGGTAACCTTAACCTTTCTTTTGCCCTAACGGGATTTAATAAGTAGTAAGTCTTCAGCCCCAACAGGGATTTTGTAATTCGGGCAGAGCCCGAAGCGATAATTCGACTGAGGCATAAAGCCTCAGCCGAACGGAGGGAGGCCGTACAGGTTCCGCCAGTTGGCGGACAGGTCCGCCAAAAGTCGGACAAGCCTGCTTTTCTCATTTTTTAGCCCCAACAGGGCGGAATAAATAGCAAGGGGCAAAGCCCCTTGTCGGCATGGCGGTTTGTTGCATCAAGCCCTGAAGGGGCGGGATAGCAAGCAAGAGGCGAATTCCTTTGAGCAGAACGTTTCAATTCTTCAGCCCCAACGGGGATTTTATAATTCGGGCAGAGCCCGAAGCGATAATTCGACTGAGGCATAAAGCCTCAGCCGAACGGGGTATTTT
>JAKQPY010000024.1:0-31744 GCA_029564465.1 Bacteroidota bacterium
TTCCTCCTTACTGGGCCTGTTAATAATGGAGTATCCAATCAGAATTGCTCCGATTAATACGAGTCCAATAATGGTTCTTTTATCCATACTATTCTTTTATCGGTTATTAGTAGCTTTAATAAATTCAACAAACAAGGGGTGGGGGTTGAGTACCGTAGATTTATATTCGGGATGGAACTGCACACCGACAAACCATCTGTGGGATGGTATCTCAACGATTTCGACAAGCCCGTTATCGGGGTTAATCCCGGTGGCTTTCATTCCGGCGGCTTCGAATTGTTTGAAATAGGAGTTGTTGTATTCGTAGCGGTGGCGGTGGCGTTCGCTGACTTTCTGCTTATGGTACGCCTCAAAAGCATGGCTTTCTTTGGCAACTTTGCAGGCGTATGCACCCAGACGCATGGTACCGCCTTTCTCGGTTACCATTTTCTGGGTTTCCATCAGGTCGATAACCGGATGTTGTGTTTCGCCGTCGATTTCGGTAGTGTGGGCATCGGTCCAGCCGAGCACATTACGGGCAAATTCAATCACGGCACACTGCATACCGAGGCAAATACCCAAAAACGGAATGTTATTTTCGCGTGCATACTGCACGGCCATAATTTTACCTTCCACACCGCGGTGACCAAAACCCGGGGCAACGAGAATCCCGTCGAGGTGCCCCAGTTTATCCTGAACGTTGGCGGCAGAGATGGTTTCGCTGTGAATGTGGAATAAATTCACTTTCACTTCGTTGGCAGCACCGGCATGCACAAACGATTCGTTAATTGACTTGTAGGCATCTTTCAGCTCAACATATTTGCCCACAATACCCACACTGACTTCGCCTTTCGGGTGATGGAGTCTTTCGAGAAAATCGGACCAGGGTTTCAGTTCGGGTTCTTCTCCGGCAGGCATATTCAGCTTTTTCAGGATGGTAGCATCGAGTTTTTCCTTTTTCATACGAACAGGAACTTCGTAAATGGTTTTAACGTTTCGCGATTCCACCACCGATTCTTTGGTTACGTTACAAAACAAAGCCACCTTGCGTTTTATGTCATCGGTGAGCGGATGCTCGGTTCTGAGCACAATAATATCGGGTTGCACCCCGGCTTCGAGCAGTGTTTTCACCGAGTGTTGTGTGGGCTTTGTTTTCAGTTCGCCGGTAGCGGCCAGATAGGGCACCAAAGTAAGGTGCACCACGAGGCAGTTTGCGTTGAGTTCCCACTTGAGCTGACGCACCGACTCGATGTAGGGCAGCGATTCGATGTCACCCACGGTCCCCCCGATTTCGGTAATCACAAAATCATATTTCGATTTGGTGCCGAGCAACTGGATACGCCGTTTTATTTCGTCGGTGATGTGGGGAATAACCTGCACCGTTTTACCGAGGTAATCGCCGCGACGTTCTTTGTTGATAACGTCCTGATAGATTCTGCCGGTGGTCACGTTGTTCGACTGGCTGGTAGGCACATTCAAAAAACGTTCGTAGTGTCCGAGGTCGAGGTCGGTTTCGGCGCCGTCGTCGGTTACGTAGCATTCGCCATGCTCATAGGGGTTCAGGGTACCCGGATCGACATTGATGTAGGGGTCGAGTTTTTGTATGGTAACCCGATAGCCCCGTGCCTGCAGTAGTTTTGCAAGCGAGGCCGAGATAATTCCTTTACCCAGCGAAGAGGTAACGCCTCCGGTAGCAAATATGTACTTGGTTGATGACACGGTGATATATGTTTTAGAAGGTTAGACTCATACCAATGCTGGGCATAATGGGCAACTGATTGACACGCTCGTGGTCGACACGGTCGAAATAAAATATGTTTTCGCGGTTATACACGTTTGTGCAGCTCAGTACAATTTCCATTTTCACCCTCTCGGAGAAGGAAATCGTTTTTTGCAAATTGATGTCGAAGCGGTGATAATCGGGCAGGCGGGCACTGTTGATATCACCGTAGATGATACCGAGGTTTCCGTTGGATTGCCAGTACGGGAGGTTCAGGTTGGTAAAGAAAGGCATTTGCTCGTAGTAACCTGCGGTGGGTGTAAACGGGAATCCGGAACCAAAGTTCCAGCGGGCACTGAAGTTCCACGACAAATCTTTACCGAATTTGTAGGTACCCACAAAATTGACATTATGCCTGCGGTCGAAGTGTGGCGAATAGGTAATAATACCATCGAAACGATCGACCCAACCCAGCGAATACACCAGCCAAAGGTACAATTGTTTGGAATCGTACTTGAGCAGAAAATCAACCCCGTAGGCCTTGCCGCTTTCTATAATCAGGTCTTTCTTCAGATAGTCGGGTTTGTCGCTGTTGGTCACGTTGTCGTCGTACACCTTATTGCGGTTGATATTGGTTATCTGTGTGAAGTCTTTGAGGTAGCCCTCGATGTTTAAATTCAGGCGGTTCGACAAGTCGAGTTCAAACCCGAAAATAGCATGCCACGACTTTTGCAAACTGCTGGTAACCCGGTCGCCGTTGAAAGTATCGGGAATATTGTTACTACCGGTAAGGAAACCGTAAAACAGGTTAACCACATCCTGATCGGAATTGGCAGCAATCAGGTTTTGCGAATATAATCCGGTGGCCAGTTTCAGGCGGAATATTTCGGTGACATTATATTTAATACCAAGCCTGGGTTCGGGCGAAACTTCCGACATGGTAGCGTAGTAGTGCAACCTGAAGCTCGGTTCAATAATAATATTTCCGAAATTGTGTTTGTAGCGGGTATAAACGGCAAATTCGGTTGAATATTCGTTTTCACGCAGCAGTCGGTTCATCGAATTGTAGTACTGGAAGTCGGTTTTAAAGCCGAGGGTCTGCAGCCCCCATACAAATTCGTTTTTGCCAAGAAAATACAGGAAGTCGAATCCCATATTGAATCCGTTAATATCGCTGAAGCGCGGCAGGCTGTTCATATCGGTAAGTTCGATACGATAGTCGGAATACGAAAGGTTTGCCTTAATCATCACCGGGCTTCCGGTGGGCACAATAACCATATTACTTCCCAATCCGTAGGATAACCAGTGCAGGTCGCTGATTTCCTCGTAGCTGACATTATCGGAGAATCTGAATCCAAACACATTGAATTTACTGCCCTCACGGGAGTTTATCGATAGTTTTCCGTAAAGGTCGGTATAGTTAAACGGCAATCCGTACTCACTGACATATTTGTAGAGCAGCTTGCTGCTTTGTTCAAGAAACGAAGTCTTCGCCGAAAAAATATAGGAGGCAGAACCCTCGTTCTCCCTGAACTTTTTCAGGGGGCCTTCAACCAACAATTTTGATCCGAAGGTACTGGCCGAAAGTTTACCGGCAAAGGTTTTTTTGTTGCCATCGCGCATTCTGATGTCCATCACCGACGAAATACGTCCGCCATAATCGGCAGGGAAACCGCCCGTATAAACATCGGTGGTTTGAATAATATCGGAGTCGAACACCGAAAACAAACCGATGGAATGGAAAGGATTATACACTGTCATTCCGTCGAGCAGCACCAGATTATGGATGGGCGCCCCACCCCTGATGTATAGCTGGCCGCCCTGATCGCCGGTGAAAATAACGCCGGGCAACACCTGCAGGTACTGCGCCAGGTCAGGTTCGCTGCCAATGGTCGGCAGTCTTTTTATTTGAGCCGGAGTAACCTTAATAATCGAAGTCCGTACCTGAGTCTGGCGTTCCTCACGCTCGGCTGAGATAACGGTTTCGGTTAGCAGAAATGCCGACTTGGTCATATATACTTTTTCGGACAGCAGTTTGCCGGAAACCATGTTGATCGACAACACCACAGAATCGTATCCCACATAGGTAATCACCACCTGTTGCTGACCTTCGGGTATCTGATTGATGGCAAAATAACCATTCAGGTCGGTAGCTGCCCCCAGATTGGTACCCAGCACCGAAACATTGGCAAACAAGCAGGGCTCACCGGTGGCTTTGTCGTAAACAAAACCTTTTAAGGTTCCCGTCTGCCCAGAAGCCCAAAGCGAATACAACAATAAAATTACCGTAACAACGGATTTCAAAATTTTCATTTTCAGCCTTTCTTTTCTGATTTATTGAATTCTCTTTCGGCAAGGTCGATGGCTTTCTTTTGCGAAATCAGCAATTCGATTTCGGCTTTGGCTTTTTCGATTTTACGCTTCACATCCACCAACAGGCTTTCGGCTTTGCCACTGAAGAAACCCATGTTGTTTTCCCAAAGGCTTATATCGTTTTCGAGGGTTTTAATTTTCTGCACGATATTGGTTCTTTCTCTCCGCAGTGTATCGCGGTCGCCACCATCGGCAAGCATTTGCACCTTTTGTTTGAATCCTTCGATATCGACGGCATTCTTCTGAATATTCAACCGTTCGTACAGCGCTGAAATGGCTGTGCGGAAATCTTTCTGCAGTTTGTCTTTATCTTTAAAAGCCACCAGTCCGATTTCGGTCCAGCGATTCTGAAATTCTCTGAGCATATTCAGGTTTTCGGCTCCATTGGCAGTTCCCTGAAAATCGGTTACTTCCTTAATTAAATCGAGTTTCAGTTTCAGGTTGGTGGCGTACTCGTTATCGATATTCGAGAAATACTCCTGCTTCGCATTGAAATAATGATCGCAGGCTTTGCGGAATCTCAGCCATACATCCTGAGAATGTTTGCGGGGCACAGTCCCAATTTCTTTCCACTGCTTCTGCAATTGCAGAAAATCTGCGGTGGTTTTACGCCAGTCGGTGCTGTCTTTCAACGATTCAGCCAGAACACACAAGTCAATTTTGCGCTGCAGGTTGTTGTTTTGTTCCTCACGAATCGAAGAGAAAAAGTTCTTTTTGCTTTCGAAAAAGCTGTTGCAGGCATTGCGGAATCTATTGTAAACCGCTGCATTACTCTTTCGCGGCACCATGCCCACACCACGCCACATCTGCTGCAGATCCGAAAAACGGACGGTAAGGTCTTCCCATTGTTTCACCGTATCGCAGGGTTCGGCAAGCAAGGCTTCGGCCTGTTCGCACAAGACTTCTTTCTGCTGAAGGTTATTCTCGAGTTCGTCTTTTATTTTCAGGAAATAATCCTGATGACTTTTGTTGATTTGTTTTGTAACTGCCTGAAAGCGCTCCCAAATCTCTTCGCGTTTATCGTTGGGCACCGGTCCGGCTTCCTTCCACATCAGATGGTACTCCTGCAGCTTATTATAGGCTTCCACCACATTGGGTTCAAGCAACAGGCTTTCGGCTTTATTGCACAAATCGAGTTTAAGATCCAGGTTTTTCTTCAGGTCTAAATCGCGCAGTTCTTTGTCAATTTTAATGAAATCGTAAAACTTCTCAACCTGAATCTGAAATGCATTCAGAATGTTTTGGGCTTCCTGAGCGGGTACCATTCCAATGTTTTTCCACTGGCGCTGCAGTTCCCTGAAATCTTCCCAGGTTCTGGTCAGCGATTCATCACGGTTGGCCAAAGAGCCTATTTTTTCGATAATTTCTTTTTTCCTGTCGAGGTTTGCCAGTTTCTCCACTTCGAGTTGCTCATTGTAAACAGCCTTACGGGCTTTATAATCGTTGAGCAGTTCCTTGAAGTAGTCTTCATCGTTATCACGGGGCACTTCGAAAGCTTCTTCGGTACCACCTTTTTCGATAAATTGCTTCTTTAGCTCAATCACTTCGTTTTGGCGGCTACGGTAATATGCCTTCTTGATTGCGTCGATTTCGACTTTAATGGTTTCAACCGGCTTATCGTAAATGATTGTTTTGAGCGACTGCAGTAACTGGTGCTTGTCGAGGGCTGAATAATCGGGGGCTGTTACAGCTGCCAGCAGGTCAGTTTCCTCGTCTGATTCAGGTTCGGCGTCTTCTTCGAGTTCAGGCAACATGTGAAAAACCGGTGGCTCTTCGGTCTGCGGGGCTGAATAATCATCTCCCGAATTATTAGTTGCAATTACCGGCTCTTCGGTTTCGGCCATAATTATTTCTTCGTTAATTTGAACCACGGCATCCTGCGTGAGTTCTGGTTCAGCTTGTTGCTGAGTTTCGGTAGCTAATTGCGCATTACCCTGCTGTTCGTCCTTCAGGGAGTCTTCAGGCAGGTTCAGATTGTCTAAGTTGTTCATCAGATAACTCGTTAAATATTTACATTTTTATATTTTTATAAAGTTTACGAAAATAGGTATTAGCCATTGAATAGGCAAAGTTTTTTTAATAAATTATTTCAAACAGCCGAATTATTATCCTGCAATAACAATAAAACAGAACCAATTATCAAAAATTGTGGTATTGATGAATTGATTTTTATGCTATATTAGTGCAAATTAAAATTGCCTATGAAGTTAATCCCATGTTTTTTATTTGTTTTTACTCTTTTTTGTTCTTTGAACCTTTATTCACAAACCGATCTGGTTTCGAAATTTGAGGTTACCATGATTTCGGACAGTGCAGACCACAATGCATTCACTGACCTCATCCGATATAAAAAATATTTTTACTGCGCTTTCAGGGAAGCAGGTGCTCACCAGCCCGGCGATACGGTTGATGATGGTATTATCCGAATTATCCGGTCGAAAAAAGGTGATGTTTGGAAAAATGTTACGACGCTAAAAGTTTCGGACTTCGATTTACGCGACGCAAAACTATCGGTTACTCCCGGTGGGAAGCTGATGGTGCTGATGGGTGGTTCTGAATATATTAAAGGGAGGCTCAACCGCAGGCTAACCCATGTTTCGTTTTCGGAGGACGGACAGAAGTTTACCGAACCCATGCCTGTTTCGATTGATAGAACCGTACGCTCAAACTTTGACTGGATATATAGTGTAACCTGGCAAGATACGATAGGCTATGCAGCATGCTATCAGATAAACCGGCCCAAACGGAAATGGTGTGTCTGGCTGTTGAAAACCTACGACGGAATCAACTACGAACCGGTAATCAACTGGGATGTGGGGCCGCATCCAAACGAAGCACGTATCCGTTTTGCACCCGATGGCAGGATGATAATTATTGTAAGGCGCGAGTCGGGCGGTAACGGAATTTTAGGTATCAGCTACCCTCCTTTTACCGAGTGGACATGGTACGATTTGAGCATGAAGCTCGGGGGACCCAACTTTTTGGTTTTGTCGAATGATAAAATTTTGATTGGGAGCCGCATTTATTCCAATCAGGAATTGGGGCAGCAAATCGGGAAAGTTAACGAAAAAGACCGTACCGGGATTTTTCTGGCCAACGACAACGGCGCAGTTCATAAAGTAGTTGAGCTTCCGAGTGGAGGCGACACCGGTTATCCGGGAATGGTAATTTACAAAGACTTTCTGTACGTTACCTATTACTCCAGCCACGAAGGAAAGTCGAAAATTTATTTTGCAAAAGCCAAACTGCTGGATATCGAAAACGAATTCGACAATTAAGAAAACGTAAAATCAGGATTTTGGCATACAAATTTCGATTCGATACTAAAGCAAACAATTATTAGTTTTACATTTGTATGCTCGCACTATGATGAGATGGATTACCTATATATTATTACTGGTTGCTCCGGGTCAGCTTATCGCGCAGAATCTGGTTCCCAATGCAGGTTTCGAAAGTGCCTGGACATGCCCCTCATATTATTTCACCGAACCCATTAACGAAATTATCCCTTTATGGCATAATCCCAGCCGGGGTACCCCGGACTATTTCCACCGCTGCGCCGACAGTGTGGTTTCGATACCGCAGAATTTTGCCGGTTCTATCGATGCCCCCGAAGGAGACGCATATATGGGCCTTATTTTGCGCGAAACCTTCGATCCGGCATTGCGACGCGATGGCATCTCACGCGAATACATTCAGATTGAACTGAAAGAGCCATTGAAACAGCGGCAATTATATTGCTTTTCGATGCAGTATGCATTGTCGTCAAGGTCGCCATACGCTGTTGATGCGCTGGGGGTAGCCCTGACCCGCACAAAAATATCGACACGCGATGCGCGGCAAATAATTCAGCTACCGCAGATTACCAATGTGCCCGGACACATCATGCAAGACAAGACCCGATGGTCGGAAATTTGTGGCGTTTACCGCGCCAAAGGAAAAGAGCAATACCTGACTATCGGTAATTTCCTGAACGATGTTCAGACCAGCTTTGTAAGACTGTATGACGAAAATGCGGATTCAAATTTTGTATATGCCTATTATTACATTGATAATATAAAACTGATTGCCATCGACAACGAATTTGAATGTGGCTGTCAGGATGAGTTTTCGGTGGGATCTGACTGGCTTTCGGATAAATATGACCCGAAAACCGGATTCAATACCCGTAAGTTAGAAACCGGAGACCCCGATTCCGACATTGCCGATACCAACCCTAACGGCAATAATCAAAACAATGGCAACCAGGGAAATAACGGGAATAATGGAAATAATGGGAACAACGGGAACAACGGGAACAATGGTAACAACGGGAACAATGGTAACAATGGTAATCAGAACAGTGACGACAATGCCGGTGATATCGACAATTTCGACATAAGTACCGCAGGCATTGGCGATGCATTCAGAATGAGTCGTATTTATTTTGAGTTTAATTCTTCCGAGCTGCTGAATCCTTCGTTCGACCAGTTAAACAGTCTGCTTGCAATGCTTAAAGAAAACCCGAAATTACGGATTGAAATTCGTGGTCACACCGATAACGTAGGTACAAAGCAATACAACCGAAAACTTTCCATCGCAAGGGCAGCAGCGGTTTACAACTATCTGATTGACGCCGGTATCGAAAAAACACGTATGAAATACCGCGGTTTTGGCAACGATGTTCCGGTTGCCGATAACGAAACCGAGGAAGGGCGACAACTGAACCGTAGGGTAGAAATCATTATTGTGGAGTTGTAAACCTTTTCAAATGAGATTCAGCCGTTCTATCTCCTTCAAAATTTCGCTGCTTGTGGTGTGTCTGGTGATACTCTCCATATTTATGATTGCTTTATTCTCCTACATCCAAACCAGTAAAGCCATTATCGACAGAACTTTCGGACAGCTTAACTCGGTGAAATGGGAAAAAAGCAGACGTATCGAGAACTTTTTTGGTGAACGCACCAATGAACTTAAGCTTTTTGCTTCCTCGAAACCCGTGGCTCAATTGTGCGAATTGATGGAAAGCGAAAACCTGAAAACAGGCGAAAACCTGAAAACCAGCTACGAGAACGAGGCATACTTTTCGAACTATCTGTTGCTGCATCCCGATATTTTAAAATTGTTTATCATAAATAACAACAACCGGTTGATTGAAACATCGGCACAACAACGGGTTTTTAGCAGTGCATCGCCCTCAGACCAACTGAAATACATTTCGGATACCATTTTTAACAGTACATTCAGCCAACCCGTGTATTACACCGACATAATTCAGGATTCTGCAAATAATCCCGTATTGTTTGTATTGCTGCCTCTTGATGTGCCCGGTAAACAATTCCTCATAGGATTCGAAATTAAGGCGTCGGCTATTTCGGATATCATGTACGAAAACAATCCATTTAATGGGATGGGTAAATCAGGGGAAGCGTATCTGGTGGGCAGCGATACCCTCATGAGGAGTCAGTCGAGGTTTGTTCCCAATTCGGTGCTGAAACTAAAGGCCAAAACCGATGCAGTCATCAATGCCCTCGGCTGCAACGACAACACGGGAATAATAAACGACTACCGCGGAATAAAGGTGCTTAGCTCGTATGGCATCATTTCGATAAACAATATACGTTGGGCAATAATGGCTGAAATCGACTATAAAGAAGCGATTATTCCCATTGATGACTACCGCAACAACATGATATTTCTGGGTATGCTGTCTGCATTGCTTTTCACGGCATTCATAGTCTTTGTAACCCATACCATCATTAAACCGGTGGTTAAACTCAAAAATGCAGCCCTCGAAATTGCCAAAGGCAACTACGATACAGTGGTCGAAAACCATAGCTCCGACGAGGTGGGTCAGCTCACTCTTGCCTTTAACCGCATGGCAAAGCAACTGGATGAACAACGAAAAAATCTGGAAAAAGAACGTATCAGCCGTTTGTCGGAGATGATAGACTGGCAGGAAAACGAAAGGCAGCGCCTGTCGCGGGAATTACACGACAGCCTGGGTCAGGTTTTACTTAGTATCAAAATGCGTATTCAGCGCGCCAAAGGAAAGACCGATAACGACAACGCCATAATCGAAGAAACCAATATGCTGCTTGCCGAAACCGTGCAGGAGGTGCGTAATATCTCGAACGACCTGATGCCATCGGTGCTGATATCTTACGGATTACAAGGTTGTCTGAAAAATCTCTGTGAGAATATCCTGGCACGAGCCGATATCGAAGCCGATTTTAAAACCAATATCGAAAGCCTACTCCCTTCGAAAATACAGACCTATCTGTACCGAATTATACAGGAAGCCGTCAACAACATTATCAAACATTCTAAAGCCACCCGTGTGAGTATCGTGCTGATGAATTACGATTCAGGCATTGAACTCACGGTAAGCGACAACGGTTGCGGTTTCGGGCAAGACATTCTGTCCCAAAATCGTGGACAGGGACTGCGTAACATTACCGAAAGGGTGGAACTTCTCGGTGGCAGTTGCACCATTGATTCCCATAATGGTCAAGGAACTCAGATATTTGTAAACATACCGAATAAACCCCATGAATAAACCCATTAGTATTTTTTTGCTCGACGACCATAAGCTATTCCGCGATGGAATCAGGGCTGTGTTGTCCGACGAACCTAACATCAGCATTACGGGTGAAGCCGGAAGTTCTGTCGAACTGTTCCGCTTGCTCGAAAATACACATCCGGATATCCTGATAGCCGACATCGAACTGCCCGGTATGTCGGGCATCGAAATTGCCGCAAACCTGCACCAGACCAGACCCGAAATAAAAGTACTGGTAATTTCGATGCACCAGAACGAGGAGTATGTGATGAATGCATGCCGCGCTGGTGCCATGGGCTTTCTACCCAAAGAAACGGGTAAAGAAGAGCTGGTTACCGCCATCAACCGCATTGCCGGAGGTGACACCTATTATAATGCCGACATTACAGGGAAAATCATACGCAAAATATCGGATCACACCCGCAATACCGAAGTCAATCCGCTAACCGAACTTTCGAAACGTGAAATCGAAATTCTGAAGTTTTTTGCCGAAGGCTATTCAAACCTCGAAATTGCTGAGAAACTCTTTATCAGCATACGCACCGTTGAATCACACAAAAACCATATCATGCAAAAACTGATGGTAAAATCACAGGTTGATCTGGTTAAAATTGCCATACGCTACAAGTTGGTGAACCTGTAATTCTTTTACGTGAATCACTGAAAAATATTTCAGCGAAGCACGGTCTCTGATTCAGAATTCCTCATACTTCAAAACAGTTTGATTAACACAAATTTGTGTTGGTTAAAATTTGTTTCACGTAATCTATATTTTATGAAAAAACTTTTTCTAAGTCTCGTTGTCGTTAGCATGACGATAATGTTTAACATCACTGCTGTCAACGCTCAGGAATCACCTTTTCATGTCGGCGTGGATATCTGGAGTCGCTATGTTTGGAGGGGTACCGATTTTGGTTCATCTCCCAGTGTGCAACCCTGCATTGAGTATTCGACCCATGGCTTCACAATCGGCAGTTGGGGCGCATATACCACCAGCCTGAACGCACCCGCACAGGAAGCTGATTTGTATCTCGCATACACCTTTGCCAACGACATGTTTAAAGTAATCGTAACCGATTATTTTTTTCCTACGGATGGTGGTTTAAACCAATATTTCAATTACAAAAACGGCGAAACCGGACATTATTTCGAAGGGGGTATTGCTTTTAACGGAACCGAAAAGCTGCCACTGAAGTTTTTTGCGGGAACCATGTTCTATGGAAACGACCTGGACCATGCAGGCGACAATCGCTTCTCAACCTATCTTGAGCTATCGTACAACCCCATGATTAAGGGGACTGATTTCTCGGTGTTTCTTGGTGCAAACCTCACCGCGGCATCAGATGATGACCTGAATTACATCGACCCGATAACACTGCAACCGGCTCCGGTTAGCGGGTTTTATGGCGATAAGGCCGGTTTATGCAGGGTGGGTATCAGTGCTGCAAAAAAAATTCAGATAACCGACAGTTTCGAACTTCCCCTTACGGTGATGCTCCAAAGCAATCCTATGAAGGGCAACTTGTTTCTTACAGCCGGATTCACATTTTAGTTCACCAATTACTTAATTAAAATTACAAGGAGGATTTATGATTTTAAATGCAATTTTCGACTCGGGAACAACAACGTTCATGATTCTGTGCACCAGCCTGGTAATGCTTATGACTCCGGGACTGGCATTTTTCTATGGCGGTCTGGCCGGCAAGCGAAATATTCTGGGCATTATGATGCAAACCTTTGTATCGCTGGGCTTAACCACCGTGATGTGGATTGGATTCGGTTATTCACTTTGTTTCAGTGGAGGTCAGGGTGGTGTAATCGGTAACTTCGACATGGCCTTTTTAAGCAATGTACCCTTCGATCAGGCGTTTGACCCCATCAATGGAAAAAATTATCCGACCTACATTTTTGTAGCCTACCAGATGATGTTTGCGATTATCACACCGGCCCTTATTACCGGTGCATTTGTGAACCGTGTAACCTTTAATTCGTACCTGATTTTCCTCGTGCTATGGCAGGTGTTTGTTTACTATCCTTTTGTACACATGGTATGGGGCGGCGGATTACTTGCCGAATGGGGTGTAAAAGACTTTGCCGGAGGTATTGTGGTGCATTGTACTGCTGGTTTTGCCGCATTGGCTTCGGTTTTCTATGTGGGGAAACGTCGCGACAGGCAATCTCCTCCCAACTCAATTCCTCTGGTAGCCATCGGAACCGGTTTACTTTGGTTTGGCTGGTACGGATTCAACGCAGGGTCGGAACTTACGGTTGACCAGGTGACAACGCTGGCATTCCTCAACACCGACACAGCGGCTTCGTTTGCCGCGGTTACCTGGCTTGCCATCGAATGGATACACACCGGAAAACCAAAGTTCATCGGTTTACTCACCGGTGCTGTGGCCGGGTTGGCAACCATTACCCCTGCTGCAGGTTTCGTACCTCTGTGGGCTGCTGTACTAATCGGAATCAGTGCAGGTGCTGTGTGCTATCTGGCAGTGTCGCTTAAAAACAAACTGGGCTGGGATGACGCACTCGATGTATGGGGTGTTCACGGTATTGGTGGTCTGCTTGGCACCGTACTTCTTGGCGTTTTTGCCATGAAATCGTTTGGTGGTCAATCGGGACTTATCGAAGGCGATTATGCTTTCTTTGGAAAAGAACTCATATCGATAGTAATTGCCGCCGCCTATGCGTTTATATTTACTTACCTGATGCTTACAATAATTAACTTTATTACCAAAGTGCGTGTTTCCGAAGAACAGGAAGTAGTGGGCCTGGATGAATCGTTGCATGGAGAGAGAGCCTACGACGAAGGTGCTTTATAGTACCATCGGTTTTTTGTATTTTTTGTTGAGCCCCGGCAACGGGGCTTTTTTTTTAATAATGCATCGTTAACAACCTTTTAAAACCAGCCTGATACAAACTAAAAAACTCATTATCTTTGCCCTTAGAAAGTTTTCGATTTGAGAAAAATTGCCCGGATAATACCCGTTTTTGGCGCAGCTTTTTTTGTGCTTGCGGTGTTACTGTCGTCATGTAGTCCGGTGAAACACGTGCCTGCCGACAAGAACCTTCTGGCCGACGTAAAAATTAAATGCGATAATAAAGATATCGACTACGACGACCTCGAATCGACGCTGAAGCAGAAACCCAATCGCCGGACGCTGAGCATATTCAGATTTCATTTATTTGCCTATAACATTGCCAAAGCGGGCAAAGAGCGCAAATGGAAAAATAAAATCGCCAACGTGGTAGGCGAGCCACCGGTTATTTACGATGAAAGCCTTCAGAAACGAACGGCACAAACCATGGAGTATTTTCTTAGTTATAAAGGCTACTACCATGCAGTAGTAACCGACACAGTGAAAATAAAGCGGCGCAGGGCAAAAACCACTTTTACCATCACCACCGGTAAACCTCACCTGATAAACAATATTCGCTACGACGTTATTGACGATTCGGTGAGGCAGATTTTATTGGCCGACTCGGTGAACAGTTTAATTAAAATCGGAGATCCCCTCGATTTGGATGTTATCGAAGCTGAGCAGGCCCGTATTGTAAAAATCATGAAGAACAACGGGTATTTCAGTTTTTCGATTAATAATATACACTTTTACGCTGATACCACCCAACAGGCTTATCAGGCTGAACTCACCATGGCCATACGTCAAAGTTTCAACAGTAAAGATTCAATTACCGAAACCAATTTCAGAAAATATATTATTGGCGATGTGTTTGTGTTTGCCGATTTCGATCAGAAAAGGTATCTGCTTGAGAAGGAAGAATACATGAACTCTCTCACCAAAGAGGAGATCGAAGGGTATCAGTTTTACTTCAACCACCACCTCAGAATAAAGCCGGTCGTACTGATACAAACCATGTTTGTAAAAAAAGGCGAAACCTACAACTTATCGTTTATTG
Organism: Bacteroidota bacterium; assembly: GCA_029564465.1. Taxonomy (GTDB): domain Bacteria; phylum Bacteroidota; class Bacteroidia; order Bacteroidales; family ML635J-15; genus JAGOEF01. The sequence continues at coordinate 14,535 of JAKQPY010000024.1, forward strand.
AGAAAACCCACCGCCATTTGTCGAATCTGAAACAATTTAAACTGATTAATATTGATCTGGTTCCGAGTCCCGATGACCCGTTTGTGCTCAATACATATATCTATCTCACACCCCTTGTACGTCAATCGTATAGTGCAGAACTCGAAGGCACCAATTCATCGGGGAACCTGGGCGCGGGAGCAATTATTACCTACACCAACCGGAACCTGTTGAGAGGAGCCGAAAGCTTTTCGGTAAAAACCGCTGTTTCGCTGCAAACGCTCACGCATGTCGAAGGTATTTCGCAGCGTTTTCTGAATACCCTCGAAGCATCGGGAGAACTCAGACTCGACCTTCCAAAACTGATGATACCTTTCTACCGCAACGATGACTTTGTTAAAAACAAAGGTCCAAAAACCCAGTTCTCGATATCGACCAGCTACTCGAAACGACCCGACTACACACGCCTGATTTCGAATGCAACGGTAGGTTATTACTGGAAAGGTGGTCGCAATAATTATGTAACCCATTTTCTTAACCCCATCGAATTCTATCAGGTGCGCATCTGGGATTTCGACCCGGAGTTTATGGAAGACATTCAGAATTACTTTATCCGCTATAGCTACGAAAACCAGTTTATTTCGGTTATCAGCTACGATATGCTGTTTTCGAATCAGAATATCAACAAACCCGGAAACTTCTGGTACATTTGGTTGAATGTGGAAACAGCCGGAAACCTCATCGAAGCGGCCTACGAACTCTCGAACCAGACTCCGGTAGAAGGTTCCTACCAACTTTTTGGAACCGAGTTTGCCCAGTTTGCCAAAACCGACCTCGATTTGCGCTATTACAATGTTTTCAACAAAAAGCACAGCCTGGTTTACCGCGCATATCTGGGTGTTGGATTACCCTACGGGAACAGCCGGAGCAACGGGTTACCCTTTATTAAAAAATATTTTACCGGAGGTGCCAACGACATCAGGGCATGGCAGGTCCGTACCCTGGGACCCGGTTCATACACAAGCACCTCGGCCTTTAACCAGATGGCCGACATGAAATTGATGTTCAATATGGAATACCGTTTCGACATCGCTTCCTTTCTCGAAGGAGCTGTTTTTCTTGATGCTGGAAACATTTGGGCTATCGATAAAAACGACGACCGCGAAGGTGCACTGTTTAAATGGAACAACTTTTACAAAGAAATTGCCCTGGGGACAGGTCTCGGTGCCCGTTTCGACTTTTCGTTTTTCATTATCCGTTTCGACTTTGGAGTTCCTCTCTACGACCCGGGCTACCCCATCGGTGAACGATGGCTGGGAACATTCAGCTCGCTGGAATTCAGCGATTTTACTTTCAACTTTGGTATTGGATACCCATTCTAGGACAAGAAAGGCGACAATTTAAACACTGGAGCGAAGCACCATCCTGTAGCCTTAGTTCTCATTAAAATTCAAAACAATTTTACTGATTTAATTATCAGCCAATTAACAAGCACTTACTTTAGCCATCAGGCAATATTAATGTTTTGATTTAAAAGTTCAATATTGAAATTTATTTTTGCATTAAGTGCCCTGAAAACTTTCAGAATTGTTTCAAATCTGGCATCAGTCATGCTGTTTTCAATCTTAGAAATTTGGGATTTCTTAACTCCAACCAATTCACCCAGTTGTTGCTGAGTCAGATTTCTTTCTTTCCTCGCTTGCTTAATGGCCTCTCCAAGCAACTCAAGTGTTAATTCATAATCGAAAGCATCACGCTTTTTTGTTCCTTTTATGCCAATGTATCTATCGGTCAACTCATCCAATGAGGTTGTTTTCATATTACTGTTTTTCATTTCTTGCTGATTTTATTTTGAAATACACTTCTTTTATTTGTACTGCTTTTTTAATTTCTTTTGGCGGAGTCTTCTTTGTTTTCTTTATTATTCCATGCGTAGCAATAATTAATTTCTCGACCTCCTCAACCCTATCCCAGAATGCAAACAAGCGGTAATGGGTTTTATTAAACATGGTCCTGAATTCCCAAATATCTTCAGTTAGTTTCTTAAACAAATCTTTGTCTTGGGCAAATTGGGCCTTATAAACATTATATATAACTTTCTCTCTCGCCTTTTCATCAAGACTATCTAAGAATTCTACAGCTTCATCTAAAAACTCAACTTTAAATCTTCTTTCCATCATTATATTTTTACAAAGATACTGGTTTCCTTAAAAGGAAACAAATTTATTTGAATAAATCATATTTTAGTTTTTGTCAACATGTTGCTAAATATCTCGCAAATCATCCCCTGATTTTGTTTTGCTATTAAAATTGTGTAATTTTGATGACAACCAAAATAAAACAGTCATGTCAAAAAAAGTTCTCGAATTAGTAAACCCGGGTGTTGTTACCGGAGATGATGTTCAGGCAATATTCAGGAATGCACGCGAAAACAACTACGCCCTTCCGGCAGTTAACGTAACCGGAACCGATACCATTAACGCAGTGATGGAAGCAGCACGCCTGGTAAATTCGCCGGTAATCATTCAATTCTCGAATGGTGGCGCACATTTCTATGCCGGGAAAGGTTTGAGTAACGAAGGCGAGGAAGCAGCTATTGCCGGAGCCATCTGCGGAGCGCAACACATTCATCATCTTGCCGAGCTTTACGAGATTCCGGTAATTCTTCACACCGACCATGCTGCCCGTAAGCTGTTGCCCTGGATTGACGGCCTGCTCGAAGCCGGCGAAATGTTTTTCGAAGAATACGGCAAACCCTTGTTCAGTTCGCACATGCTCGACCTCTCGGAAGACAGTCTGAAAGAAAACATCGACACCTGCTGCGAATACCTCGAACGGATGAGTAAAATGGGCATAACCCTCGAAATTGAACTGGGGGTTACCGGTGGTGAAGAAGATGGCGTTGACAATACGGGTATCGAAAACTCACGTCTCTATACACAACCCGAAGACGTTGCCTATGCCTATGAACGCCTGATGAAAATCAGTCCGAACTTTACGATTGCCGCTTCGTTTGGGAATGTGCACGGTGTATATAAACCCGGCAATGTAAACCTCCAACCGATCATTCTCAAAAAATCGCAGGATTATATTCAGCAACATTACAAAACCGGTACAAATCCTGTTGACTTTGTTTTCCACGGCGGTTCGGGCTCAAGCCTCCAGGAAATCAGGGAGGCCATCAGCTATGGGGTGGTTAAAATGAATATCGATACCGATACCCAATGGGCTTTCTGGGATGGAATCCGTAAGTTTTATCTGAAAAACGAAGGCTACCTGCAAGGCCAGATTGGAAACCCCGAAGGTGCCGATAAACCCAACAAGAAAAAATATGACCCCCGCGTTTGGTTGCGCGAAGGTGAAAAATCAGTCATCGAAAGGGTAAAACAAGCATTTGAAGACCTCAACTGCATGGGTCGTAACTAAAACAAAACAGCCGGATTAACCGGCTGTTTTGTTTTAGAACAATCCCGAAATATTTCCCTCATCATCAATGTCGATCAGCTCTGCAGAGGGAATTTTAGGCAAACCGGGCATGCGCATGATTTCACCGGCAATGGGAATTACAAATCCTGCCCCGGAGGCAATTTCTATTTCGCGGATGTTTACCGTAAAACCCTCGGGCCGGTTTTTAAGCTTCGGGTCGTCCGACAGCGAATTCTGGGTTTTGGCCATGCAAACCGGCAGTTTATCAAGGCCCAGTCCGGCAATCGTTTTCAGCTGGGTTCGGGCTTTCATCGAGTATTCAACAGCACCCGCACCATAGAGTCGGGTGGCAATGGTTTCGATTTTCTTTTCGATTGACCACGAAAAATCGTATAATGGCTTAAAACAAACCCGGCAACTGACAGCTTCTCCGGCTACCATCTCAGCCAGTTGCAGGGCACCTTTCCCTCCCTTTTCCCAGGCTTCGTTTATAGCAACCCTGACACCCAGTTTTTGGCAATGCTCCTCAATCAGGCGCAGTTCCTCCTCGCTGTCGCCGGCAAAACGGTTGATGGCAACAATGGGGTTAAACCGGAAAATCTTCATATTTTCGATATGTTTATCGAGGTTGGCCATACCGATGCGCAGGGCATCGGTGTCGGGTTGCGACAAATCGGCCAATGCTTTTCCGCCGTGATATTTCAAAGCGCGCACTGTGGCGACTATCACCACGGCATTGGGGTTCAGCCCACCATACTGCGCCTTGATGTCAAAGAATTTCTCGGCTCCCAGTTCAGAGGCAAAACCGGCCTCGGTAACCACAAAATCACTCAGGCTGAGTCCCATTTTTGTTGCCACCAGCGAGTTGGTACCCTGCGCAATATTGGCGAACGGACCGCCATGTATAATCGCGGGAGTATTTTCGAGCGTCTGCACCAGGTTGGGCTTCATGGCATCCTTCAGCAGGGCGGCCATAGCGCCTTCGGCCTTCAGGTCGCGGGCATAAATGGGTTTGTTGTCGTGGGTATATCCAATAAAAATATTTCCTAGGCGTTGCTTGAGGTCTTTCAGGTTTTCGGCAAGACACAATATGGCCATTACTTCGCTGGCTGCGGTAATATTGAACCCTGTCTCGCGCGGTACTCCCTGGGCCTTTCCCCCCAGACCGATAACCACATCGCGCAGCGATCGGTCGTTCATGTCGATAACCCTTTTCCAACCGATGGTTCTCGGGTCGAGGTCAAAATCGCGGCCACGATTCTGCAACTGATTGTCGATAAGTGCTGCCAGCAGGTTGTGTGCTTTTTCGACCGCTGCCAGATCACCCGTAAAATGCAGGTTAATATCTTCCATGGGTATTACCTGTGAATAGCCACCACCTGCAGCCCCGCCCTTTACACCGAATACAGGCCCCAGCGATGGTTCACGGAGCACAACCGTTGTCTTATGACCCAGCAGGTTCATGGCCTGTGCCAACCCTATCGAAGTGGTGGTCTTACCTTCTCCGGCAGGGGTTGGGGTAATGGCAGTAACAAGAATGAGGCGGCTGTTTGCCATTTTATCTTCGTCAATCAGACTCAGGGGAAGTTTGGCTTTGTAGTGGCCATAAGGTTCAAGCAAATTCTCTTCGATACCCAGTTGTGCGGCTATTTCGCGCACCGGTTTCATGTGGGCTGCTTTTGCAATGTCGATATCGGATGCAATCATAACAGGTTTTTATTTGATAAAACAGCCGTCCGGCAAATTTGTTTAATCGCCACAACACACATCACAGCCCGAACACAACAGGAGGGCTTACAACAGTGGTAAAAAGATTAAAAGCTTACTCCACCAGCAATTTACGCGACCAGGCAGCTTCGGGACTTTGCACTTTCACCACATACCAGCCTTCGCACAGGCTGCTGATATCGACAGGTGCGGAAGCCAGCGGATTCAACATACACATCACTTCTTTGCCGAGTGCATCGTAAATACTGATTCTTTCGATGACATCGATACCGCTTAGGGTAAAGCTTGATGAGGCAGGGTTAGGGAACAGCTCTATTTGATTCAATTTATTTGAAAAAATAGAATTCAGTAGGTCAACAAAACCAGATCCGACAGATATACATCCAAACGCGTCTGTCACTGTATAATAATACATGCCACTGCCTAAGTTTGTATTCTCATTTAAGACTGATCCATTCGACCATTGGATAGAATAAGGAGGATTTCCATCTAAAAAAGTCATTTGCAAGGCGCCATCGTTCATTCCAACCCCACTCTCAGGAGTTGAAATAATATCAACTTCCGGTCCACTAAAAACAAAAATATAATTCGAGTAAGTTGAGGTAAGCATGTCAAAATCATCAGCCAGACTTAAAGTCACTGAGTAAACTCCGGGTTGTTCATACACATGGCAAGGATTCTGTTCAGTGGAGGTTGTTCCGTCTCCAAAATCCCACAACCAAGTTGTTAAAGAAACCAATGACATATCGGTAAAACAAACCTCGAAAGAAGCACAACCCATTCTTTCCTGTACATAAAATGCAACCGTTGAGTCCTGCTGACTTTGTGATGGTAAAATTTCGATACAATCCGACACACTACAACCTGCATCATCCGAAACCCTAACACAATATTCACCAACAGTAAGTCCTGTTACAATTGGAGAATTTATTCCCAATCCCCAGTCATAATTAACCTGACCAGCATAACCCGACACAACTGCAAAAACAATTCCATCACCTGCTCCCGAATAGCTTTCGTTCATTGAATATAATACTAATTCAGGTATTTGGGTAACAGCCACCGACACTTCATCACTGGCTAAACAACCTGACATATTTGTAACTGTGACGCTATAAATACCTGTTTGACTAACACTAATGGATGGGGTTGTTTCACTGTTACTCCAGGCGTAACTTGCATAACCATTCCCTGGTGATATAACAGCAATCAGGTTTTCACATATATATATATCATTACCAAGGTTTATTTGAGGTAAATCGCTGACATAAATCGAAATCAAATTTGAATATGATCCATTGCATGGAGCCTCAGTAATACTTACCGAACGGAATTGGTAGGTTTGATTGGGTATACAAGCTGATGTTTGCCAAATTAAACTGTTTGAAAACAAATCAATTGTTTGCCATCCTGAAACAACACCTGATTCATTTATAGTCCGGAATTCGAAATGTTGATTGCCTTCAAAACCTTCCAAGTTAAAAACAACCTCATCGCCAAGGCAAATGCTGCCAGGAGTATCGGTACTGTTTGCAACCAAAAATCCTGCATTTGGTGGAGTAACAATTGTAACCTGAATTTCATCTTCAAGCCATTGGCCATCTGTAGTTTGAACACTTACAGAATAGGTTCCAGATGATGTAACCGAAAATGTTGCCTCTCCTGCAACCCCATTCCACAAATACTGTTCAAAACCGCTACCAGCATTTAAAGTTACACTTCCACCACATTGAACAATATCGTTTCCAAGCTCCAGTTGGGGAATTGGTGTTCCACTATAAGTAATTTCTAGTTTTGGACGCATCGATGCTGTCGGATGATCGGATGAACAGAATTTCATACATCGGTAGGTTTCTTCCGTAAACAAGCTAAACATAAATCCAAAATTAGTAGCTGGGTTATCATACATATCCTGAATAAATGAAGTTACATCAATATCAAGGTAACTTTGATCGGGACTGGTTGTTTCAGGAAGGACAATCTGTCCAACACTTGTAGTTGAAGGTTGGCTATCCCAGGTTACAGTATTTTCGTTCCAAGCAGACGTAACCCGACGAAGCCTGCTTTGGTTTAGACCATAACTAACATTGCTCGTGGTTGTTGTACCTGCCCCATATAATGATAACTTGGCGCTAATTATCGTTACTCCTTGGGGAACAGCAGACAAATCAAACTTTATCAGGCTTCTGCCAATTCCAAATGTACCGTTAAATGTCCAAGCATAGGCTATAAATTCTGGTTCACTCCCAAAATTTGTACCCGTCCATGATGGTTTACTTTTCACTACTGCATCAATCCCTTGAGTTGGACCCGGTTGCAGAACCACTGTTGTTTGGCTGAATAAATATGAATTTGCCAACAAAAATATTGAGACAAAAACAAGCTGTAATAAACTCTTTGACTTCATCGGTATATTATTTATGGTATGCTTCCACAAATATATAAATAAAACAAATATAATTAACAAAAATATTTTTTCTATCTAAAAACTTCCATTCTATTCGCATCTAAACGGAGGAACACCATCAAGAGGATGGTAAAAGCCCAGAGCGAACTGCCTCCATAGCTGAAAAACGGCAGGGGAATGCCGATAACGGGAGCCAGGCCTATTGTCATACCAATGTTTACAGCCACATGTAAGAATAAAATCGAAGCCACGCAGTAGCCATAAATTCGCGAAAACTTTGAGCGCTGCCGTTCGGCCAGCCAGAGAAGACGCAAAATCAAAAAAGCAAACAATCCGACCACCACGAGACTTCCGAGAAAACCCCACTCCTCGCCTACCGTACAGAAAATAAAATCGGTATCCTGTTCCGGCACAAAATTGTATTTGGTCTGGGTTCCCTGCAAAAATCCCTTGCCTGAAAACCCGCCCGAGCCAATCGAAATTTTCGATTGGTTGACGTTATAACCCACACCCAGGGGATCGGAATTAAAGCCGAGCAGTTCGCCGATACGTTTTTGCTGATGGTCGCCAAGCACATTGTTGTAGACATAATCGACCGAACCCACAAAACCCGACGACAACAACATAAAAAGCAGCACAATCAGGGCATTTCCGATTTTGCGAGAAATGGCAATAATAAACGAAACCAAAATACCGCCTGCCATGGCCAACATGGCCAGATATTTCAGGTCGTAGCGCCATACTCCACCATAATACAAGCCTGCAGCTGCCCCTGCCATCACCAGAAAAATCAACAAGCCCCACAAGGCTTGTGTAACCCGTCCCGAAGTCATCAGAAAAATAATAAAACCGGCGAGTACCAACAGTATAAGTAAAATGATTTGATTTGTAACCAGAGCCAGAATAAACAAAGCTATCAGGGCAAAAAACAGCACAAACAGTGTGTTGTTGAGTCCTTCGCGGTACAAAACAAAAACCAGTGCTGCATAAATTAGGGCTGAGCCGGCATCGTTCTGCAATAAAATCAAAACTACGGGCAAACCTACAATGAGGCACACACCGAGTACATCACGGAAGCTTCGCAGCGTGAATTGCTCGCGGCTGGCGTACTTAGCCAGGGCTAGTGCGGTTGCCATTTTTGCAAACTCAGCCGGTTGAAGTCTGAAACTCCCAATTTCGAACCAGGAGCGCGAATTGTTGACCTCTGTGCCAAAAAACAGCACCGACAACAAGGTCACCATAAAAATGGCAAAAACAACGTAGGCAAAAGCAGAATAAAACTTACTATCGATAAGAAAAATAAAAAACGCCAACAAAAGGGCTGCGCCTATCCAGATAAGTTGTTTTCCATAGCGCATCGAAAAGTCGAAAATACTCGTATGGCTCTCGTCGTATACGGCAGCGTAGATGTTCATCCAGCCAAGTAACACCAAGGCCAGATAGATTCCTATGCTTACCCAGTCGATGTTGACAAATATATTACCTCGCCGTGTCCGCATACTGGTAAATATTGGTATTTAATATTCGTTGCTCCGAAGCCACATTGCGCACCGAGTCGAACATATATTTTTCAATCATCAGGCTGGCAATGGGGGCAGCCCACACGCCTCCAAAACCGGCATTCTCGATATAGACCGCCACGGCAATCCGCGGGTTGTCTTTGGGGGCAAATGCCATAAAAATCGAATGGTCTTCGCCATGCGGATTTTGGGCAGTACCGGTTTTACCGCATACCCTGATGTCGGGAATACGAGCAAGGCCACCGGTACCATAATCTTCATTCACTACGGCCTCCATCCCATCGACGATAGGAAGAAAGTGCTCTCGCTTGAACGGGGTAACCACCGGCTTTAAAAACATCGAGTCGATGGCATGTCCCCCAATTGTACGGGCAATATGCGGTATAAAATAAAATCCCCTGTTGGCAATAATTGCAGCCAGGTTGGCCATCTGAACCGGAGTCACAAGCACCTCACCCTGCCCAATGCTTAAAGAATAAATGGTACTGTATGCCCAGCGGAATTTGCCATAAATACGATCGTAGTAATCAGGACCGGGAATCTTACCTTTGGCAACTGCCGGTAATCCCAGGTCGAAAGCCTGTTCAAACCCCAGTGCCAACACCTTATCTTTCCATATTTCGAGCCCTATGCGGCTGTCGCGGAAGATACTTTTTTCGAATCCGCGCTGGATGAGCTTTTTGGTTACCATGTAAAAATACGGGTTGCACGAATATTGAATGGCCCGCATCAGGTTTGTGTTGGGCGGATGGTTATGGCAACCCACTATACTATGGTCGCATGGAAAAGATGTGTTTATTGTAATCACACCCTGATCGAGGGCAATAAGAGCCTGCACCATTTTGAAGATAGAACCCGGAGGATATGCAGCGCCGACCGCCCGGTTGAATAAGGGCTTATTGGGTGCTTTCATGAGGCTGTCGAAATGCTGACCGCGTTGGCGCCCAACCAACAGGTTTGGGTCAAAGCCCGGGCTGGAAACCATAGCTAAAATTTCGCCGTTAGCCGGGTCGATAGCTACAATACTGCCAATTTTATTTTTCATCAGCAACTCGCCATACTCCTGAAGTTTTGAATCAATCGTAAGCACAATATCTTTGCCGGCAACCGCAGGCTTGTCGTACTGGCCGTTCATATAGCTTCCCTGTATGCGGTTATGAACATCGACAACAAAAATTTTAACGCCCTTGGTTCCCCTCAGTTCTTTTTCGAAATAACGTTCCATTCCGCTGCGCCCCACATAATCGCCAATTACATAAAAAGTGTCTTTGTCGAGGGTTTCCTGATCAATTTCGCCCACATCACCCAACACATGAGCAGCCATCGACTTTTCGTATTTGCGCATGAAACGGGTTTGTACATAAAAGCCCGGGAAACGATACATATGCTCCTGAAAATAGGCATATTGCATCTTTGTAAGCTGCTTGAAGAAAACCGAAGGCCGGAACACAGAATAATCGGCTGCTTTCGACATGCGGTTGCGGACATCTTCGATGGTCAATCCCAGATCCTTCATTAGCAAGGTAGTATCGAACGACTTTGTCTGCCGAGGAATCACCATGATATCGTAAGCCACCTCGTTGCTAACCAGCAACACTCCATTGCGGTCGTAAACCAAACCACGGCTAGGGTATTCAAGGATTCTGCGCTGCGAATTGTTTTCTGAAGAAGCCTTGTAGCTGGAGTCCGTTACCTGTATGAGAAATAATTTTACGACAATAATCACAAATATCGCAAGGAAAATTCCACCCACATAAAACCTTCGGACTCTCAAATCGCTCATTTACGACGAATTGTTAAATACTGTATCAAAATAATAACCGAAACAGTGGCCAAGGTACTTAAAAAAGTGCGTAATAACGTAAAGTGAAACAAATAAAATCCAAAAGCGTCAATCATGTGCAGCACAAAGTGATGAACCAGAATAAGGGTAACCGAATATTTCAGGAACCATACAAATCCATAATCACGAACCGAAGGGCTGGTGTTTTTTTCGTAACCATCGCGGGGTGAATACAAACGGAGTACCCCCGGGCGCATAAACGCAAGCAATACCGATGCAGAAGCATGCATTCCTAAGGTATTTCCAAATGCATCGACGCTTACTCCCGTTATCAAAGCAAGAAACATCAGAAGGTATGCCGGGGTTTCGAAAGGCAGTATCAACAGAAACAACACGTACACATAAACATGCATATAGGGAACTGCCTGAATACGGTAGAAAAACAGTACCTGAAGTGCGATGCACACCAAGAACCAAATGACATATTTCAGGTTGCTATTGATCATTGCCGGCTTCGAGTTCCTGAATTTCGTTTTTATTACGGTTTTCTACCACATACACATGCTTCAGACTTGCAAAATCAGTAAAAAGCTTGACGTTAATTTCGTATAGGCCCGATGAACTGATTTTTTGAAATCCATCGACTATTCCTACCGGGATATCGGGCGGGAAAATTGCTGAGAAACCACTGGTTACAATAGTATCGCCTACTTTCACCTCAACATGTACCGGGACTTCGGCCATACGTGCAAAACGGTAATCGCTTCCTGACCATGATAAGGAACCAAAATAATCGTTGCGGCTGATTTTCACACTCAATTTGAATCCGGTATTGATAATTGGAATTATCGTTGCATAGTTTGCGCTGCAATTATACACTATGCCCACAACGCCCAAAGAACCGGTAACACCCATATCCTTTGAAATTCCTTGCACACTACCTGCATCAATGGTGATGAAATTCTTCTGGTTCCAGATACTGTTGTTGATAACATCCGCCTTATAGTAGTAATAATTTACATTGCTCGAGTCAACTTCAAAAAAACGGCTATAAGCACTGCGCTGTTCTAATTCGTTTTTCAGGCGTCGGTTTTCGTCGGCGAGCAGTTTGTTTTCGCGTGCAAGACTAAAATAAGACGTTACACCCGACCAGTTTTTTTGTAGTTTGCCGACAAACAGTTCTGCAGAATTACTGAATACTGTGCGCTGATAATGGTTGTTTACCACAATCATAACCACACATATCACCTCTAAAATTACAAATAAAAAAGTAGCATGATAGCGAAGGATAAACCGAAGAAGGCTTCTCATTTCACTCTATCTTAAGCTAACGGATGAGGAACTGGAATTTGTCAACATTCTTGAGGGCAATACCTGTTCCACGGGCTACCGCATGAAGCGGATCTTCCGAAACATGTACGGGAATGTTGGTTTTATCGCTCAAACGCCTGTCGAGACCCCGAAGCAATGCTCCACCACCGGCCAGATAAATTCCTCTGACAAAAATATCGGCATACAATTCGGGCGGTGTTTGTTCAAGCACAGCCATAATCGCAGTCTCAATCTTCGAAATCGATTTATCGAGGCTATGCGCAATTTCCTGATACGATACCGGAATTTCGATGGGAAGTGCTGTCATCTGATGCGGACCCCTGACAATATAATCGGGAGGAGGATTATCCAGGTTTGGGATGGCAGCTCCTACATTAATTTTAATTTCTTCGGCAGTGCGGTCACCAATTCTGATATTATGCTGGTAACGCATGTATTCCTGAATGTCGTCGGTAAATTCATCACCGGCAATACGTATCGATTTATTGCAAACAATACCACCCAGCGAAATTACCGCAATTTCGGTGGTACCACCTCCTATATCAACTACCATGATTCCGCCGGGAGCTTCCACGTCCATACCAATACCAATTGCTGCGGCCATTGGTTCATAAATCATATAAACTTCGCGGGCACCGGCATGTTCCGAAGAATCGCGCACAGCCCTTATTTCGACTTCGGTACTACCCGAAGGAATGCAAACCACCATTTTGAGCGATGGGGTAAACAGCGGGCGTTTTTTGTTAATCATTTTAATCATGCCCCTGATCATCAGCTCAGCAGCATTAAAGTCGGCAATCACACCATCGCGCAGCGGCCTTACAGTACGAATTCCCTGGTGGGTTTTACCATGCATTTCGCGCGCTTTTTTCCCTATCGCAATCAGCTTTCCCGACCTTTCGTCGAGGGCAACAATCGAAGGTTCATCAACCACAACCTTATCGTTGTGAATGATTATGGTGTTGGCAGTACCTAAGTCAATGGCAATTTCCTGTTGCAAAAACGAAAATAATCCCATGTTTTTAAATCAATTAAATTTACAATTCCGGCACGGCAGCAATATGTTTACAGCCCTGCTGACAAGCGGGTAAAGATACAAACTAATAAATTTAAATCATACAACTTTCAGAATTTATTTTTGTGCTCTAAAATCCTTGTCTATCATAGGATTTTATCAATCAGAAATCAAAAAAAGAACAGGTTGCCGCTTAGCAACCTGTTCGTAAAACAAATAATAAAAAATATTTGGTAGTCAAAAACAGTTCATAGAAGTTAATAAGCAGACTAAGCCTTACAACGAGAAGATATATGCCGTCAGATTCGACTCGGGTTTCAGGTCCAGTTTCTTACGCAGCCTTGTCCTGGCAACCCTTACGCTATCGGCACTCAGGTACAGGATGCCGGCAATATGCTTTGTCGAAAGGTTCAGGCGAAGCAGCGTAGCCAGTTTAATTTCGGATGGGGTAAGGTTCGGATGCCGCGATACCAGGTTGGTCTGAAAATCGGGGTTCACACTGTTGAAGTGATCCTCGAGCTGCTTCCACGAATCGGTGTGCAACTTATTCTCGATGACTTCGCGCAGTTCGATGAGCTTCGAAACGGGAACCATTTTGTCGTTGCCTTCACCAATAATCTGATTCAGCATCTGCACCACATCAATATTAAACTCGTTGCACTTTACAAGTTTAATGGCACTTTGCACCAATTCAACATCCTTCTGCGAAAGCTCTTTTTTGTGATAATCAACCAATTTCAGCAATGAACGCAATCTGGCTTTCAGTTCGGTTTCGTCGAATGGCTTCCTGATGAAGTCCACTGCACCGGCATTCAAAGTATTCAGCACATAATAATACGATTTCATAACCCCGGTAATCATCACCACCATAATGTGCTGAGTTTCGGGATTTTTCTTCAGTTTCACGAGGGTGGTGTAACCGTCGTTTACGGGCATCTGACAATCGAGAATAATCAGATCCGGCTTCTCGGCAGTAGCAATTTCGATACCCGACCATCCGTTATATGCGGCCAGAATTTCGATAGGCTCATTTTCGAGAATGGTTTTAATGGCTGCAACATTTACAGGCTCATCGTCGATAACTAAAATTTTGTAGGTATTCATGCTTTCATTTTTTTACTTGGTTTATTAACAAAAATAATATTAATTTTATAGATTGATTCAGCTTATGAAAAAGGAAACAGATACAATAATGAAGTGTTTTTTTATTTATATTTTTTAAACTTATATTATTATATTTTACATATTTAAACATTTAATATAACCCGAACATGCGTAACAAAAATCAAAATACAGGTGTTAACAACGAAACCGACAGTCAAAATTTATTCGATGCATTCGAAAGTATGATGTATCATGAATTGATGAACAACCTGAATTTCATTGCATTTCCGGTCGAAACCATGCAGCACGACGACAGCATGAAGCTATCGCGGTTTTCGGGCATCCAGATGTTGAGTTTTTTACAAACCACCCGCTACATTAAAATGTTCGAGAAAGGACAATTGCAGGAACAAGCGGCTGCCTTGCTTCCGCTCGACCCTGCCCGGCTCGCAGCCGAAAAACTCGAAGCGGTAACTTCGCGGCGACATCAGCGGTTTAGCTTTGGCTACAGCAGCGAGACTGCGGTATTGGCCGACATGCAACTCACCGATTTATTCTGGTTTAATTTGCTGGGCATCGCCGTAAAATTTGCGCCCGATAACAGCGAAATTATTGTTCAGGCTTCGGCATCCGGTAAGCATGTGGGCTATGTGATCAGTTTTCAGGAATCACCCTATACCACAATGCCTGCAGGTCTGAATTGCGACACATTCGCATCGGCCATGCTTCAAAACAGCGGATTTGAACGAACATTGGCGGTTAAGCTGCTGTACTGTAATATTGTACTGAAACCCCACGGATCGGAACTGTCGGTAATAAGCAACAACCAAGCAACACAGATCGATTTCAGAATGAATGCTCACGAAGCATCAACATTTTCGGATAATAATCTTGTAATTTCTGAAGAAATTCCTGATCCCGGACTGCCTGGAAAGCAAAAATCACTGCCCTTATTACAAACCATGAAAGATACGCCATTCTATAAATTATCAGCATTGCATTCGTTGGCCGGACAAATTGAACAGGCTTGCGGAAACAAGGCCGGAAACACCATTTCTACATCGTTGCATGCCCTCATCGACAATGGAAATCACGAAAGTTTACTGGATTATATTAATTTACTGACTGAAGCTTTTCAGTCGTGATGATAGGGTTCGTTGTTCAAAATGCTGAATGCACGGTATAACTGCTCGGTAAAAATCGCCCGAACCATCTGGTGCGAAAAGGTCATAGCCGACAGCGAAATTTTATCGCGTGCAAGTGCAGAAATCTGATCGGCAAACCCATAGGGGCCTCCCACAACAAACACCAGATTTTTACAGCCCGAAACCATGCGTTTGTTCAGGTAAGCAGAAAATTCCCGGCTCGAAAACTGCGTTCCGTTTTCGTCGAGCAACACCAGATAGTCGTCCGGTTTAATAAGCTTCAACAGGGCAGTCGCCTCAGCCTGCTTTTGAAGCTCAGCACTCATAGTCCGCTTAACATCCGGGATTACGACCATCCTGCAGTCGATGTAGCGGTTGATTCTTGCCAGATAATCCTCCACAATGGCCGACGTATTTTTATTGTCGGTCTTCCCTATGACAACTAAACTAATTTTCATCGCACTTTCAATTTGTTTTTCAGCCGGCTGATGTTTATAAATTAAGCCTTGAAACTAAGTTTTTATTTGTAAATTGCCAAACAATTGGTTTATGGTTTGATTTTTGTTAATCAATTATAAATTTTTTAACTATGAAAATGCTTAAATCGCTTGTGCTCATTTGCAGTTTGTTTGCATTAAGCTCGTTATCGGCAAAAGCTTTCCCGATTCTCGACATTCCCGAAAAGATATTTCAGGCCATGAAAATCGGTAACGTCGACGAGTTATCAAAGTACTTCAACACCTCCATCGAATTGGTAGTGTTAGACAAAGAAGATGTTTACAGCAAACAGCAGGCTGTTCAGATTCTCAAAAACTTCTTTGTAAAATATAAGGTTAAAAACTTCACCCTGTTGCATCAGGGAGGCAAAGAAGAATCGCAATATGCCATTGGAACACTCGAAACCGATCAGGGAAATTTCAGGGTGTATTTTCTGGTGAAGCAAAAAGGAGCCATTTCGTTAATACATCAATTGCGAATAGAAGAAGAATGACAGATTTGCTGAATCTGCGCCGGCTAATCGAAAGCGCATATCTCGAAGATGTCGGCAAGGGCGACCACACCTCGCTGGCCTGCATTCCGGCTAATGCCGAAGGAAAAGCACGATTATTGGTAAAACAAGCGGGAATTTTGGCAGGTGTCGAGATTGCTGCCGAAGTGTTCCGCTTTTTCGACCCTGATATCAGCCTCGAAATTTATATTGGTGATGGCCAACGTGTACAACCCGGTGACGTAGCATTTATTGCCAAAGGTAAATCGAGGTCCTTGCTGACCTCGGAGCGCACCGTACTGAATTTTATGCAGCGCATGAGCGGTATTGCCACTGAAACCCACCGCTATGCCGAAGCTGTAAAGCAATATAAAGCCAAAATTCTCGACACCCGAAAAACCACTCCGGGCATGAGACTTATCGAAAAGGAAGCCGTTCGCCTCGGTGGCGGGGTAAACCACCGTATCGGGCTTTACGATATGATTATGATTAAAGATAATCATGTTGATTTTTCCGGCGGAATATCACAAGCCATTTCGCGCGTACACCAATATCTCAGCGAGAACAATCTTGACCTGAAAATCGAAATAGAGGTCCGCAATTTCGAAGAACTCAGTCAGGTACTCAGCGTTGGTGGAATTAACCGAATTATGCTCGACAATTTCAGCGTGGGCAACACCCGCTTGGCTGTCGAACAAATTGCGGGTCGTTACGAAACCGAATCATCGGGAGGTATCGGTCTTCACAATGTCAGCGAATATGCAGCTGCAGGCGTCGATTTCA
>JAKQPY010000034.1:0-2055 GCA_029564465.1 Bacteroidota bacterium
CGACCAGAACACCCATGCCAAATGGTTCGACCCGGAATGGATGTTCGGAATAAAAATAGGCTTCGATATAGTGATTGGCAACCCGCCGTATATTCAGCTTCAAAAAGCTTTTGACGACAAACGCAAATATGCCGACCTGTACAAAAATCAAAACTTTAAAACATTTGATCGTACCGGTGACATTTATTGTTTGTTCTATGAAAAAGGGATAAACCTTCTTTGTGATGGCGGACATCTGGCTTTTATCACTTCGAACAAATGGATGCGCGCCGGCTATGGTGAAAAGCTCAGACAATTTTTTAACAGTTATAATCCAAAAATACTCATAGACCTTGGACCAGGCGTATTCGAGAATGCCACAGTTGATACGAATATCCTGATTATTCAAAAAGTAAAAAACGCGCACAAGCTGCATGCCGTTACCATAAACGAAAAGAAAAAAGACAATATTGACTTTTCAACTCTGCTTGAACAAAACGGCGTTATACTGCAAAATCTTTCCGGCGACGCATGGTTTATAGGAAGCGATGCCGAACAACGGCTGAAAGAAAAAATTGAACGCATCGGCAAACCCCTCAAAGAATGGGATGTAAATATCTATCGAGGAATATTAACCGGACTTAACGAAGCCTTCATCATTAATGATGCCAGGCGTAAGGAGATACTTGACAATTGCAAAGACGAAGCCGAACGTCGCCGCACCGAAGCCATCATAAAGCCCATCTTGCGCGGGCGGGATATTAAAAGGTATTACTATGAGTGGGCAGGCTTGTGGGTGATATTTATTCCATGGCACTTTCCACTTCATGAAGATACTTCAATACAAGGTGCAAGTGAAATCGCTGAAAAAGAACTTGGCAGGCAATATTCGAGTGTTTACAATCATCTTTTACAGTATAAAGAGGCGCTATCAAAAAGAAACAAAGAGGAGACCGGAATAAGATACGAATGGTATGCACTTCAAAGATGCGCCGCGACGTACTACCCCGAATTTGAGAAGGAGAAGGTGGCTTTCAAAGCGGTTGGTAAAAACTTAGCTTTTGCACTAATTCCTTCTGGTGTAATGATAACCGCACCAGCTTCATTTATGACCTCGTTTAATAATAAATACATTTTAGGATTTTTATATTCAAAGTTTGTTTTATATTTTATTTTAAAAAATGCAGATAAAACCGGCGCAGGTGATGTAATGTTAAACGTTCAATCTTTTGAAAAAATTCCCATTCCCCCCATCACACCCTCCAATCAACCAATAGTCTCACAAATCGAATCTCTTGTAGATAAAATCCTTGCCGCGAAAAAGGATAACCCACAGGCAGATACCAGCACATGGGAAAGGGAAATTGATAGGTTGGTATATGAATTATATGATTTAACGGAAGAGGAAATCAGGATAATAGAAAATAAAAATTGACCCTGTTCAAAAACAAATACCGTATTGAATCTATACGATTACCAGGATATGATTATTCCCAACCGGGGGCATATTTTATTACCATTGTTACGCACAACCGGCAATGTTTATTTGGTGAAATTGTTGATGGTGAAATGATGTCGAATGAATTCGGGGAAATTGTAAAAACCGAATGGCAGAAAACCGGCATATTACGACCCAATATTGATGTGAATACATTCATTGTAATGCCCAATCATTTGCATGGCATTTTAATTATAACGGATAACGATGATTTGTATCACCATCGTAATCGTAATCGTGATCGTGATCGTGATCGTAATCGTAGAGACACGTTGCAACGTGTCTCTACGGGATCGGAATCGGGATCGGAATCGGAATCGGAATCGGAATCGGAATCGGAATCGGGAATGGGAATGGAACCGGGAATGGGAATGGGAACGATCGAACAATTTGGCAAACCCACCCACAATTCAATCCCCACCATTGTACGATTATTCAAATCAACCACCACAAAACAAATCAACCAAATGCGACAAACGCCACATCAAACGTTATGGCAATGCAATTATTACGAACATATAATTCGTAACGATGACGAATTAGCCCGCATACGGCAATATATCATTAACAATCCAAAA
>JAKQPY010000062.1:0-70951 GCA_029564465.1 Bacteroidota bacterium
ACTATAAAGGAAAGTGCCAGATTAAAAAAGGGGAGTTACGCAGGCTGAAGCCCATGAAAGATTCGCTTGCCGACAAAGGCTTAAGTGTAACGATAGAATAAAAAGCAACGGGGAAAACCCGCTGTTTTTGTTTATGGCGGAAATTTATCAACATTCGGAATAGAAGTCCGGGCAAAACGTAGCATTAATAAGGCGGGATTGCATAGCATTGAATTTATAATTGATGATTTTAAAGAATCTGTAAAGGCTGGTTATTTCAAACTCATCATCATTCTACAGCTTTTTGAAATACATTGAAAAATGTATTATTTTTACTATCAGCTCAAGTAATCACTTATGTTAGTTTGCACGATGAAAAAAGTCAATGGATTTATTGCTCTGGTGCTTTGTTGCTTTTTAGCACAATCTCAAGAGGCTGACCTGATTTTACCTGAAGGACATCTCGAAAAAATTAGTCAGATAGCTTATAGTCCCGACGGATATTACCTCGTCAGTGCCTCAGATGACAACACACTCAAAGTATGGGATGTGAAAACCGGCCGGTTGTTGCACGATCTTACCGGGCATACCGACGATATTTTGCAATTTGTTTTTGTTGATAACGGAAACAAACTCAGGTCATTATCGCGTGATAAAACGGTAAGAACATGGAATATCAAAACCGGCAAAGAAGAATTTAATTGCAGTGGAAACCAAGTTGTAAATACCCGTGCTTTTTTAAACGAAAAAGGAACTCTGGTGGCCACAACCAACATGAACGATGGGATAGCCCGTATATGGGACATTTCGGGGAAAGAATGGACCTTGAAGCATGAATTATCACTCGATGCTGAAAGTCCGCTGTATTTGGTTGCTTTCAGCAACGACGGAAAATATATTTGCACAAACTACGCAGACGGCAAGGCGGCTGTATGGAATCTTGACAAAGGACAAAAACAATTTGTTACAAAAAACAAGGGAGTAATTTATACTGCTTCATTTAGCAATGACTCCCAAAAGCTGTTAACCATGGTATCTGACACACTATGCGTTTGGAATGTCGAAAATGGGAAACTAGTATTTGAATCGGTAAAAAACAATGGGTACTTCAGCTGTGCAACCTTCAGCACTAACGATTCAATAATTGTTGCGGGTAACACACGGGGCGAATTAAAGATATATGATGCCAACAGCAGAAAAGTATTACAAAAAATAGCCGCACATAAAAACGAAATTTCCGATATAGTGGTAAGTTCCGACAATCGATTTGTTTATTCAGTTGACTACGATGGTATTGTGGTAAAATCAGAGTTATTAAGCGGAAAACCAATCTGTGAATTTTCGACCTTATATGGAAGCAATAGTACCATGAGATTTGGCCTACGTCTGGCTTTAAGCCCCAACGAAAAAACACTGGCTGTTACCAATTTTGCCGGAACAATCGAAATATGGAATATTGCAGATAAGCGAATTTTGCATGAATTAAAGGGACTAACCTGCAAGATAAAGCAGCCTGTATTTAGTCCTGATGGCAGTGTTGTTGCAGTAATCTGTTCCGATTACACCGTTGCAGTCTGGGACTTCAGAAATGCCAGTTTGAAGTGTACTCTCAAAGGCCATCGAAGTCCAGTGAAAAGCCTGAATTTTACTTCGGACGGAACAAAGATTATTACAAGTTCCGAAGACGGTTTTGTTAAAGTTTGGAATGCAACAACCGGATTACCGATGTATAGCATCGAAGATTTGTATTCGTGGGTCGATGGAATTATGGTAAGCCCCAACAGCAAATACATGCTTATTGTTCCCCGTTTTAAAAACCCCCGCTTTTATGACATCAATTCTGGGAAATTGCTTTTTGAATGTCTGAATGAAACTTCAAATTTCAGGGATGCTTTCTTCTCGGAAAAAGATAGTTTACTGAATGTTATTTATCGTGAAAACGACCAAATAAAACTATTGAAAATTGATATTACCCAACGCCTTACAATTGATGATATGTTGGTGGGCGAAATAGGAAACCATGAATTTACTCAGCAAAAATCCATTTATTTACTCCCCGATAACAGCGGGTTATTGTATTTGGATGAGATGGAATTGCATTATCAAAGTTTTACCCATCAGGACAAACACAGTGTTTTCGATTCCCATCCCATTGAGATGAGTAAAGAACCCTTCACCAGCGACGGAAAACTGATTGTGTTCGACACCTACGCGGGTACCGACGAATTGCATGCTCGGGTTTTTGATATTGCAACCGGTAGTCCTGTGTATGATTTAACCGGATATACTTTCAACCCCAATGGTGGCATCGAACAGCCTTTCAGCAACGATGGCAGGTGGGTGCTTACTATGGATGACACAGGTTTCGTCAGGGTTTGGAATGCATCAGACGGTAAACTGAAAACCGAAATATCCTGTGGCGATGAAAACAATATGCTGGTATTTGCGCGATTTATGCCAGATAACAAAACCATCATGGCCGGTAGTTTTAAAGTAAACGAAATGCAATATATTTATCAATACAATCCTGTTGGAATGTATGATATTGAAACCGGAACCCTTATTGGGACAATTCCTTTTGAGCATGGTTTTCCGTCAGCAATCTGTGATAGTGAAAATCTGGCTGCTTATTGCTACAATTCACAATTGGTGTTGTATGATATCCGATTGCTTCAAGAAAAAGCCATATATATTACCCTCGATAACAACGAGTATATGGTTATTACCCCAGAAAAATATTATAAATGCTCAAAAAATGCGGCGGGAAAAATACTTTGGCGGGTTGGCGATAAATTTTATCGTTTCGACCAGTTCGACCTGCAGTACAACCGACCCGACAAGGTGCTTGAGAAATTGGGGAGCCAAGATTCGGTTCTCATTAAACTTTATCGCGAAGCCTATCTCAAGCGACTGAAAAGAAGCGGATTTAGCGAAAATATGTTTCAACCGGGGTGGGAATGCCCCGAAGTAAAAATTATTAACTCGGACGAAATTTCTTGGCAAACCAATGAACCTGTCGTTCATCTGAATATTAAAGCCTCTGATGAGAAAAACAAGCTCGACAGGATACAGGTTAGGGTCAACGAAGTACCCCTCTATGGAAGCAAAGGCTGGAATTTAAAAGATCTGCAAAGTTCATCAACCGAGCAACAAATAGATGTCAACCTGAGCGAAGGCTATAACATTATTGAAGTCTCATGCACTAATGTGTTGGGCGTTGAATCGTTTACCGAGAGTATAGAAATCAACTACCTGCCAGCAGTTTCGCCACAGTCAACGCTTCATCTTATTGTCATGTCGGTTTCAGAATACAACGACAGCCGGTTCAATCTGGTATATCCAGTTAAGGACGGCAGAGACATTGTATCGCTTTTCAACAATTGCATTCCCCGATTGGCAAACAATGTACTTGTTGACACCCTGTTTAACGCAATGGCCACCCGACGTAATTTATTGGATCTAAAGAGCAAACTTATCGCAACAAATATCGACGATATTGTAATACTCTATGTATCGGGGCATGGATTGCTAGGCGACGACCTAAACTTTTATTTTGCAACCAGTGATATTGATTTCGGGCATCCCGATAAAAAGGGTGTTTCTTACGATGAACTCGAATGGATGCTTGATAGTATTCCCGCACGGAAAAAACTGATATTGATTGATGCCTGCCATAGTGGGGAACTCGACAAAGAAGTGCTTGTAGAAAACAGCGATTCAATAGTTCTTACCGATGGTACCCGTGGCGGATTAAAAACCTATTTCTTCAAAACGGCTATCATGCCGGCTCAATCTGGCAATGTATCGTTGAATTCGGCCTTCGAACTAATGAAGGAAACGTTTAACGACCTGAGTAAGGGTTCAGGTGTGGTTGTAATTTCGGCAGCAGCCGGAACCGGATTCGCCATTGAATCGGATGAATGGAACAATGGGGTATTTACATACGCCATTATTGACGGCCTGAAAAACAACTTTGCTGACCTGAATCAGGATGCGACGATAAGTATTTCGGAATTGAAAGCATTTGTAAGCAACGAGGTAGAAAAACTCACCCAAGGCAGGCAGAAGCCTTCGGGCAGGGGAGAGACCCTGTTGTATGACTGGAAATTATTGATAAAACCGTAGAAATCTTCATCGCAAACAAAAACAGCGGGCTTCAACCCGCTGTTTCTATTACTAGGCCTGAGCCGTTGGACCGCCAAAAGTCATCGGTATCACCGGTCCCTGATTCAAATCGCTCATTTTAATAGGGCCGTTGGCCTGTTCAAACTTTGCAATATTGTCCTTGAGTGCCAGCATCAGCCTTTTGGCATGTTCGGGGGTAAGAATTATCCTCGACTTCACCTGGGCCTTGGGCACTCCCGGCATGATTCGTACAAAATCAACAATAAACTCAGCGTTGCTGTGGGTAATCACCGCAAGGTTAGAGTAGGTTCCCTGAGCAACATCCTCTTTAAGTTCGATGCTGATCTGGTTTTGTTTTTGCATTTTATCGTCCATGGCTAGCCTTATTGGTCAATGTGTTCATATTTCTCGGTCATATACACCATCTCTTCCTTATTGCCTACCAGATATTCCTGATATTCGCGCAGACCGGTACCGGCCGGAATAAGATGGCCCACAATTACGTTCTCTTTCAAACCATCGAGTGGATCGATTTTTCCACTGATAGCAGCTTCATTCAGAACCTTAGTGGTTTCCTGGAACGAAGCAGCCGACATAAAGCTCTTGGTTTGCAGTGCTGCTCTGGTAATACCCTGCAACACCTGGCTCGATGTTGCAGGAATAGCGTCGCGTGAATCGATAAGTTTCATATCCTTACGTTTCAGCATCGAGTTTTCGTCACGCAGCTTACGGGCCGATATAATCTGGCCTGCGTGAACCGAAGTCGAATCGCCCGGATCAACAACCACCTTCTTATCGAAAATGGCATCGTTCACTTCGCGGAACTCCCATTTGTCAACAATCTGTTTTTCGAGGAATCGGGTATCGCCCGGATCTTCAATTTCAACTTTACGCATCATCTGGCGAACAATCACTTCGTAATGCTTATCGTTGATTTTCACACCCTGCATACGGTACACTTCCTGTACTTCGTTCACAATATATTCCTGAACCATGGTTGGTCCTTTAATATTCAGAATATCAATCGGGGTAATGGCACCTTCCGATAGCGGTGTTCCTGCTCTAACAAAGTCGCTGTCCTGCACCAGTATCTGTTTCGATAGGGGAACCAGGTAACGTTTTTCTTCGTTTTCTTTCGAGCGGATGATAATCTCGCGGTTACCACGTTTAATCTTACCGAATTCCACCTGACCATTGATTTCGCAAACAATAGCCGGATTCGACGGATTACGTGCCTCAAACAACTCGGTAACACGGGGCAAACCACCGGTGATGTCACCTCCTTTTCCTACCACCCTCGGAATTTTCACGAGAATTTTACCGGCAACCACCTTTTCGTTATCCTGAACAATAATGTGTGCGCCAACAGGCAGGTTATAAGTCTTCAACAAATCGTTCTTGCTGCTGAGAATGCGAACCACAGGAATTTTGGTTTTATCGCGTGTTTCGATAATAACCTTTTCGCGATATCCGGTTTGTTCGTCAGCTTCTTCGCGATACGTAATACCTTCAATCACATTTTCGAAATCAACCTTACCGGTAACTTCGGTGATAATAACCGAGTTAAACGGATCCCAACTACAAATAACAGAACCCTTATCGACAACCTGACCCGGTTTAACAAACAGTTTCGAACCATAGGGAATGTTGTTGGTAACGATAACAATGCCGGTATTTTTATCAACCAGACGCATTTCGGCCATACGACCAATAACGATATCAACTTTTTCGCCCATTTCGTCCACATACTCAACCGTACGGAGGTCGTCAATTTCGACAATACCGTCGTATTTCACCGAGATTGTTGATTCGGTAGCAATGTTACCTGCAACCCCCCCAACGTGGAATGTACGCAGGGTAAGCTGTGTTCCAGGTTCCCCGATCGACTGGGCAGCAATAACACCGACAGCCTCACCTCGTTGAACCATACGCCCGTTGGCCAGATTTCGTCCATAACACTTGGCGCAAACACCGCGTTTTGATTCGCAGGTAAGAACCGACCTGATTTCTACCTCCTCGATGGGAGACAAATCAATAACAGTAGCAATATCTTCAGTAATTTCCTGTCCGGCTGCCACAATCAGTTCGCCGGTTTGAGGATGGTAAATATCATGAACCGTTGTGCGACCCAAAATACGTTCATAAAGGGTTTCAACAACTTCTTCATTCTTCTTAATCGTAGTAGCAATCAGTCCGCGAAGGGTTCCGCAGTCTTCTTCGGTAATAACTATATCCTGCGCCACGTCAACCAAACGACGGGTCAAATAACCAGCATCAGCGGTTTTCAGTGCGGTATCGGCCAACCCTTTACGGGCACCGTGGGTCGAGATAAAGTACTCAAGAATTGACAGACCTTCCTTAAAATTGGCAAGAATCGGGTTTTCGATAATTTCGGCACCGGTTGAAACCGATTTCTGAGGTTTACCCATAAGACCCCTCATCCCGCAAAGCTGTCGAATCTGTTCGTTAGAACCACGGGCGCCCGAGTTAAGCATCATATACACTGAGTTGAATCCCTGATTGTCTTCCGATAATTGCTTCATCACCTCTTTGGCAAGGTTGGCATTTACGTGAGTCCACACGTCGATAACCTGATTGTAGCGTTCGTTGTTGGTGATAAAGCCGGCTTCATAATTGGCGCGGATTTCTTCCACCTGCTTGTATCCTTCTTCGATGAGCACCTGTTTCTTGGCAGGAACGATCACATTGTCGAGGTTAAACGACAATCCGCCCTTGAAAGCCATACTGAATCCCAGGTCTTTAATATCGTCGAGGAATTTGGCCGTGGCTGCTGTTCCCGATTTCTTCAACACATTACCAATGATGGTACGCAAGGATTTTTTAGTCAGCAGTTCGTTGATATAGCCCACTTCGCGCGGCACCGTCTGATTAAACAACACGCGACCACAGGTAGTTTCTATCAGGTGGTTAATGTAATTACCATCCTTATCGATATCATTAACTTTTACCTTAATTTTTGCATGGAGGGCCAGTTTACCTTCGTTGTATGCAATGATAACCTCTTTGGGGCTATAGAAGGAATATCCTTCGCCCAGCGCGCCATTACGGTGTTTGGTGATATAATAGAGTCCAAGAACCATATCCTGCGATGGAACCGTAATAGGTGCTCCGTTGGCAGGGTTCAGAATATTGTGTGAAGCCAACATCAGCAATTGTGCTTCGAGAATGGCCTCGTTGCCCAGTGGCAAATGCACGGCCATCTGGTCACCGTCGAAGTCAGCGTTGAAAGCGGTACATACAAGCGGGTGAAGCTGAATGGCCTTGCCTTCGATAAGTTTTGGCTGGAAAGCCTGAATACCGAGGCGGTGAAGTGTCGGGGCACGGTTAAGCATAACGGGGTGTCCTTTCAATACATTTTCGAGGATGTCCCATATAACTGAATCGCGGCGTTCCACAATTTTCTTGGCTGATTTCACCGTTTTCACAATACCTCTTTCAATTAGTTTTCTAATAATGAAAGGTTTATAGAGTTCGGCTGCCATATCTTTGGGTAATCCGCATTCATGCATTTTCAGCTCTGGACCCACCACAATAACCGAACGTGCCGAATAGTCAACCCTTTTACCAAGTAGGTTCTGACGGAAACGTCCCTGTTTCCCTTTGAGGCTGTCGCTTAATGACTTCAGTGGTCGGTTGGCTTCAGTTTTAACGGCGTTCGATTTACGTGAGTTGTCGAATAATGAATCGACCGCTTCCTGAAGCATTCGTTTTTCGTTTCGGAGAATGACTTCGGGTGCTTTAATTTCGAGCAAGCGTTTCAGGCGGTTGTTTCTGATGATGACCCTGCGGTAGAGGTCGTTGAGATCGGATGTAGCAAAACGTCCGCCATCAAGAGGAACCAGTGGGCGCAATTCGGGTGGAATCACGGGGATAACCTTCATAATCATCCACTCCGGATTGTTTTTTCCATCCGATTCACGGAAAGCTTCTACCACGCTCAGTCTTTTCAGAGCTTCGTTTTTACGCTGTTGAGAAGTTTCTTTTCCGGCTTTATCGCGCAGGTCGTACGAGAGTTCATCAAGGTTAATTCTTAGCAGCAGTTCATAAAGTGCTTCAGCACCCATTTTGGCGATAAACTTATTCGGATCTTCGTCTGGAAGCATTTGGTTTTCTTTGGGAAGGGCATCCAGAATTTCCAGGTATTCATCCTCTGACAACAAATCGAGTTCGTTTACACCATCGGCTTGCTTCATTCCGGACTGAATGACAATGTATCTTTCGTAATAAACCACAGCATCAAGTTTCTTCGAGGGCAAACCCAGAAGATACCCAATTTTATTGGGCAGGGTCTTAAAGTACCAAATGTGGGCAACGGGAACTTCTAGTTTAATGTGACCCATGCGTTCGCGACGCACTTTTTTCTCGGTAACTTCAACACCGCAACGATCGCAGACAATACCTTTATACCTGATGCGTTTGTATTTTCCGCAGTGGCATTCGTAATCTTTTACCGGACCAAAGATTCGCTCACAGAAAAGACCGTCTCTTTCGGGTTTATAGGTTCGGTAATTGATGGTTTCAGGTTTTGTAACTTCACCGCTCGACCTGTCGAGGATATCTTCGGGCGAGGCCAGACTGATGCTGATTCTCGAAAAATTTGTTTTTACTTTTGTGTCTTTTCTGAAAGCCATATCAAAAAACTATATTCAATTTTTAAAACGTAAACTATCACTATTATTCGAGTTCGACGTTGAGCCCGAGACCCCTCATTTCGTGAAGCAGTACATTGAGTGATTCAGGAACACCGGGTTCCGGCATGGGATCACCTTTAACTACGGCTTCGTAGGTCTTAGCACGTCCAATAACGTCGTCCGACTTAATGGTTAAAATTTCGCGGAGGATGTGAGATGCACCAAATGCTTCGAGTGCCCAAACCTCCATTTCGCCGAATCGCTGACCACCAAACTGAGCTTTACCACCCAAGGGTTGCTGTGTAATCAGTGAATATGGCCCAATCGAACGGGCATGCATTTTATCTTCGACCATGTGACCCAGTTTAAGCATGTAAATAACGCCGACTGTGGCTGGTTGGTCGAATTTCATTCCGGTGCCTCCATCATAAAGGTGGCATTTACCATAACGGGGCACACCTGCTTTATCAGTATATTCATTAATCTGATCGATGGTAGCTCCGTCGAAAATAGGAGTGGCAAATTTCAACCCAAGTTTTTCGCCGGCCCATCCCAACACGGTTTCATAAATCTGTCCGAGGTTCATACGCGAAGGCACACCCAACGGGTTCAATACGATGTCGACAGGTGTTCCGTCTTCGAGGAAAGGCATATCTTCCTGACGAACAATCTTGGCAACAATACCCTTATTTCCGTGACGTCCTGCAAGTTTATCACCAACTGTAATTTTACGTTTGCTGGCAAGATATACTTTCGCAAGCTGAACAATACCGGCTGGGAGTTCGTCACCAATCGAAATATTTAAACGCTTTCTGCGGGCTTCACCTTCATACTTCTTGTACTCAATCATATAGTTGAAGAGAAGCTTTTCGATAAGGTCGTTCTTCTTTTTATCAGTTGTCCACTTGGTGGGGTTCACGTTAATATAGTCAACCTCATACAAGGATTTCTGAGTGAATTTATTTCCCTTGGTTATTACATCATTACCCAGGTTATCTTTTACACCCTGTGATGTTTTACCATTCACAATAAAGAACAGTTTTTCAACCAGAATTTCTTTGAGGGCATCTGTTTTCTTTTGCAGCTCACTTTCGATAGCATCAAGCAGTGCCTTATCCTGATTCTTGGTCTTACGGTCTTTAATGGTTTTTGAGAAAAGTTTTTTATCGATAACCACACCATTGGTCGAAGGCGATGCCTTAAGAGAAGCGTCCTTCACATCACCGGCTTTTTCACCGAAAATAGCCCTGAGGAGCTTTTCTTCGGGTGATGGGTCTGATTCACCTTTGGGGGTAATTTTACCAATGAGAATGTCACCAGGTTTCACATAGGCTCCGATACGGATAATACCGTTTTCGTCGAGGTCCTTGGTAGCGGTTTCGCTTACATTGGGAATATCGGAAGTAAGTTCTTCGAGACCACGTTTTGTGTCGCGAACTTCGAGTTGGTGCTCTTCGATGTGTATCGAAGTGAAGAAATCTTCGCGTACTACTTTTTCGTTGATAACAATAGCATCTTCGAAGTTGTATCCTTTCCAGGGCATGAAAGCCACTTTAAGGTTACGTCCAATGGCCAGTTCACCGTCGCGGGTTGCGTAACCTTCGGTCAGAATCTGACCTTTGGTAACCCGTTCGCCTTTGCGGACAATGGGTTTCTGGTTAACGCAGGTGCTTTGGTTGGTTTTCATGAACTTCTGCAGATCATATACTTTCACATCATCGGTGAACGACACAAAACGGTCTTCTTCGGTGAGGTCGTAACGAACAATTATCTGACGTGCATCAACATATTCCACTATGCCATTACCATCGGCAACAATAAGAATTCTGGAGTCACGAGCCACTTCATGCTCAATACCGGTACCTACGATGGGCGCTTCGGGTTTAAGCAGTGGAACAGCCTGACGCATCATGTTCGATCCCATCAAAGCACGGTTGGCATCGTCGTGTTCCAGGAATGGAATCAACGAAGCTGCGATAGAGGCAATCTGGTTTGGAGCAACGTCCATCAGATGTACCGACTCGCGTTCAGCAAGTGGGTAATCGGCTTCGAGACGTGCTTTTACCCGTTTGTTGGCAAAAAGACCAGTTTCTTCCAACTGGGCATTTGCCTGGGCAATTATTTTATTTTCTTCTTCCTCGGCGGTCATAAATACCACTTCGCCCGAAAGATCAACTTTTCCTTCTTCAACAAGTCGGTAAGGTGTTTCGATGAAACCCAGCTTATTGATTTTGGCAAATACGCACAACGATGAAATCAGACCGATGTTCGGACCTTCGGGTGTTTCAATCGGACAAAGGCGTCCATAGTGGGTGTAGTGCACGTCGCGCACTTCGAAACCGGCACGCTCACGCGACAAACCACCGGGTCCCAAGGCTGACATACGGCGTTTATGTGTCATTTCAGCCAGTGGGTTGGTCTGGTCCATAAACTGCGAAAGCTGATTGGTTCCAAAGAATGAATTAATCACCGAAGACAAGGTCTTGGAATTAATCAGATCGATGGGATGGAAAACTTCGTTATCGCGTACGTTCATACGTTCGCGGATGGTGCGTGCCATACGGGCCAGTCCAACGCCAAATTGACCGGCCAGCTGCTCTCCTACCGTTCTTACACGGCGATTACTCAAGTGGTCGATGTCATCGATATCAGCTTTTGAATTTATCAGTTCGATGAGATATTTGATGATGGCAATAATATCGTCTTTAGTAAGAACCTTAATATTCTCGGGAATTTCAAGGTTCAGTTTTTTATTTAAACGGTAACGGCCTACTTCGCCTAAATCATAACGTTTATCAGAAAAGAAAAGTTTATCGATCACGTCGCGTGCTGTTGCATCATCGGGGGGTTCACTATTACGCAACTGCCTGTAGATGTGAACAACGGCTTCTTTTTCGGAGTTACACGGGTCTTTCTGCAGGGTATTATAAATAATCGCGAAGTCAGAAGTTTTCTGGTTTTCTTTATGCAACAAAACCGTTTTTGCACCCGAATCAACAATCATATCGATATGTTCGTTGGCCAGGGCAATCTCGCGGTCTACCACCACTTCGTTACGCTCAATTGATACAACTTCGCCCGTATCCTCATCAACAAAATCTTCGGTCCATGTTCTCAGCACACGTGCTGCCAAACGACGTCCCAATACTTTTTTGAGGGCAGTTTTACTTACTTTTATTTCTTCGGCGAGGTTAAAGATTTCGAGGATTTCTTTATCACTTTCGAAACCGATAGCACGCAACAATGTGGTTACGGGCAATTTCTTTTTACGGTCGATGTACGCATACATCACCGAGTTGATATCGGTTGCAAATTCAATCCACGAACCTTTGAACGGGATAATTCTGGCGGAGTAGAGTTTTGTTCCGTTGGTGTGAACACTTTGTCCGAAGAAAACGCCGGGAGATCTGTGTAGTTGCGACACCACCACCCTTTCGGCACCATTAATAACGAAGGTACCTCCGGGTGTCATATAAGGAACCGTACCCAACCACACATCCTGAATGGTAGTTTCAAAATCTTCGTGATCGGGATCGGTGCAATAAAGTTTCAACTTTGCTTTGAGGGGAACGCTATAGGTTAAACCGCGTTCAACACACTCCTGAATTGAATAACGTGGCAGATCGACCGAGTAATCCAAAAACTCGAGAACAAAGTTATTTCGCGTATCGGTAATCGGAAAGTTTTCCTGAAATACCTGATACAATAACTCGTTCTTACGCTGTTCTGCTGTTGATTCGATTTGGAAAAATTCACGGAAGGATTTCAATTGAACTTCCAGAAAATCAGGATATTCGAGCTGATTTTTATTGGATGCAAAATTGATTCGTTCGTTTGTTTTTATGGCCATTGATACTATTTTAAAAAAAGAACTAAATCAATAACAACGA
This sequence comes from Bacteroidota bacterium, assembly GCA_029564465.1. Lineage (GTDB taxonomy): Bacteria > Bacteroidota > Bacteroidia > Bacteroidales > ML635J-15 > JAGOEF01. The sequence continues at coordinate 12,647 of JAKQPY010000062.1, forward strand.
AAGGTTTAAAACCCGTTACCGGGTTTTAAACCTAAAAATTACATTCAGCGGGCGAAGTTATTTAACTTCAACTTCGGCTCCTGCTTCTTCGAGTTTAGCTTTTAATGAGTCGGCTTCGTCTTTCGATACTTTTTCTTTTACCGGTTTTGGAGCAGCGTCAACCAAATCTTTGGCTTCTTTGAGACCCAAACCAGTGAGTTCTTTAACGAGTTTTACAACCTGAAGTTTTGCGAGTCCGGCGCCTTTAAGAATCACGTCGAATTCTGTTTGTTCTTCAACTACGGCAGCAGCGGCAACGGCTGCGGGAGCGGCAACAACGGCTGCAGCAGCAGCGGGTTCAATTCCGTATTCGTTTTTGAGGATGTCTGCCAATTCATTTACTTCTTTTACTGTAAGATTAACTAACTCTTCAGCTAATTTTTTTAAGTCTGCCATTTTACTTTGAATTTAATATTGTTTTACCAATTGTTTTATTCTCTCTCTGACAGTGTTTTTACAACACCACCAATAATGTTTTTGCCTGAATTTAACTGGCCAAGAACGGTTTTCATCGGCGATTGCAGCAACATAATCACATCACCAATCAATTCGTACTTCGACTTGATGGTAATGAGAGCATCGAGCTGGTCGGCGCCAACATATATCGATTCTTCGGCATAAGCTGCTTTCAGAACGGGCTTAGCATGGTTTTTCGTAAAATCCCTGATAAGTTTTCCCGGAGCGGAGGCTGTATTTGAAAACAATACTGCGGTATTGTTTTTCATAGCAGGGTATAATTCCTGCAAATCCATACCCGCACGTTCGAGTGCCAACTTAAAGAGGGTGTTTTTCACAACTACCATCTTAATATCCTGTTCAAAGCATTTGCGCCGGAGATCAGATACATCCTGAGCATTCAGATCGGCTGCGTCAGTCAGATAAAAGTGACTGTACGACTGGATCTGAGTTTTCAATTGTTCTATCAGGGCATCTTTTTCTTCACGTTTCATAACATGCTGATTCTTAAAATTACTAAACGATTGATTTTGGTTCGATTTCGATACCCGGGCTCATAGTGCTCGACAGGAAAATACTTTGAATGTACGTTCCCTTTGCTGCAGTTGGTTTCAGTTTCACAATGGTCTGAACCAGTTCGCGGGCATTTTCGGCAATTTTATCGGGTTCGAACGAAACCTTTCCGATTCCGGCATGGATGATTCCATACTTATCGACCTTAAAATCAATTTTACCTTTTTTCACATCAAGAACAGCCTTACCGACTTCCTGAGTAACGGTACCCGATTTGGGATTTGGCATGAGGCCTCGGGGACCCAATACCCTACCCAGTTTACCGATTTTGGCCATTACCTGAGGCTGAGTGATAATAATATCAATGTCAGTCCATCCGGCAGTTATTTTTTCGATGTAATCATCGAGGCCCACGTAATCGGCACCTGCTTCGGTAGCTTCTTGCTCTTTATCGGGCGTACAAAGCACGAGTACACGGATTTGCTTTCCGGTACCATGGGGCAGGGTAGTGACACCGCGAACCATTTGATTGGCTTTGCGGGGGTCAACACCCAACTTCACGTCAATATCAACCGAAGCGTCGAATTTTGTAAAAGTTATTTCTTTCACAAGGCTTGCGGCATCATTGATGTCGTACTTTTTCCCTTTTTCAAGTTTCGATATAGCCTGTTTCTTATTTTTACTTATCCTTGCCATCTTAAAAAAGTGCTTAATTAGTTTTTAAAAGGGTCGTCGCCAGTGACGGTGATACCCATACTTCTTGCAGTTCCGGCGACCATTTTCATTGCAGCTTCAATCGTAAAGGCATTCAGGTCGGGCATCTTATCCTGAGCGATAGTTTTCACTTCGTCCCAGCTTACCGATCCCACTTTATTACGGTTGGGTTCGGGAGAGCCTTTTTTAACCTTCGCCACTTCGATCAGCTGAACAGCAACGGGAGGAGTTTTTACAATAAATTCAAACGACTTGTCGGAATACACAGTAATAATTACCGGGAGAACTTTCCCAGCTTTATCCTGTGTTCTGGCGTTGAATTGCTTGCAGAACTCCATGATGTTGACACCTTTCGAACCGAGGGCAGGACCCACGGGAGGAGAAGGATTGGCAGCACCACCTTTAATCTGCAGTTTGATGAAATTCTCAATTTGTTTTGCCATAACGCTTTTTCAAATAAGTGATTACTCTTTTTCTACCTGCATGAAGCTCAATTCGAGCGGAGTTTTACGGCCAAAAATTTTAACCATAACCTTCAGCTTTTTCTTTTCCTCATGCACTTCTTCGATGACACCGTTAAAACCATTGAACGGCCCATCAATCACTTTCACCGCTTCGCCAGCAAAGAAGGGTATGTTGATTTCTTCGGAGCTTTCGGTAAGCTCGTCAACTTTACCTAAAATGCGGGCAACTTCGGCTGGTCGTAAAGGAATAGGTTTACCATCGTTAGAGCCAAGAAAGCCCAGTACACCGGGAACGGCTTTGATAACATGCTCTACCTCTCCATCAAGTATTGCTTCTATCAAAATGTAACCCGGAAAGAAACTTCTTTCCTTACTGATTTTCTTGCCTTTCCTCACCTGATAAACTTTCTCGGTTGGGATAAGCACCTGAGATATCTGGTTGCCGAGACCCATTTTAGCGACTTCGTTTTCAAGGTATTCTTTTACCTTTTTTTCCTTACCGCTAAGGGCTTTAACAACATACCATTTTTTATCAAGTTCACTCATACGACCCTCCAACCTTTGGTTTAATAAAACAACCCATATAATAACTCAAGAATATTCCGGAACGAAACATCCAAGGCGAGTACCATAAGGGCTATGATTAAGGAAGCAACCATTACAACTATTGCGCTTGTCTGCAACTCACTCCATGTTGGCCACGTAACCTTGTGGGCCAGCTCTTCGTAAGTCTCTTTAAAGTATGTTTTAATTTTAGCCATACATTACAAGTTTTTGCACGGGTGGCAGGCTTCGAACCCACAGCCTATGGTTTTGGAGACCATCGCTCTACCAATTGAGCTACACCCGTAAATTAAATGCCGGTACCGGAATACCGGCATTTAATTATTTGGTAATTATTCAATAATATCAATAATCTGACCTGCGCCAACGGTGCGACCACCTTCGCGGATTGCAAAACGAAGACCAACATTGCAAGCTACTTCATAAATCAGCTCGATAGTGATGGTTACGTTATCGCCTGGCATTACCATTTCAACGCCTTCGGGAAGGGTAATTTCACCGGTAATATCGAGAGTTCTGATATAGAACTGCGGACGATACTTATTGTGGAACGGAGTGTGACGACCACCTTCTTCTTTCTTCAATACGTAAACTTCGGCTTTTACCTTAGTGTGAGGTTTAATGGAACCGGGTTTTGCGATTACCATACCCCTCTTGATTTCGTCTTTATCAACACCACGGAGAAGGAGACCTACGTTGTCACCTGCTTCGCCTCTGTCGAGAATTTTACGGAACATTTCAACACCGGTAACAACGGTTTTGCGATTTTCGGCACCGAGACCAATGATATTTACTTCTTCACCCGTATTAACAACGCCGGTTTCGATACGACCGGTAGCTACAGTACCGCGGCCGGTAATCGAGAACACGTCTTCAACAGGCATAAGGAAAGGTTTTTCGTTGTCACGCGGAGGAATGGGAATCCATTCGTCAACAGCGGTCATCAATTCCTGAACTTTTTCAACCCATTTGGGTTCAGAGTTCAAAGCACCAAGGGCGGATCCACGAATAACGGGGCCATTGTCGCCATCGAATTCGTAGAAACTCAGAAGTTCGCGAACTTCCATTTCAACCAATTCAATAAGTTCTTCATCGTCAACCATGTCAACCTTATTCAGGAAAACAACGATTTTTGGTACGTTCACCTGACGTGCGAGCAGGATGTGTTCGCGGGTTTGGGGCATCGGACCATCGGTAGCAGCAACCACCAAAATTGCACCGTCCATCTGGGCAGCACCGGTAACCATGTTCTTCACATAGTCGGCGTGACCCGGACAGTCAACGTGTGCATAGTGACGATTTTTTGTTTCATACTCTACGTGAGCGGTATTAATAGTAATACCTCTTTCTTTTTCTTCAGGAGCATTGTCAATCGAATCGAAATCTCTGTACTGAGCCAGACCTTCTGATGCAAGAGATTTTGTAATCGCAGCAGTCAGGGTGGTTTTACCGTGGTCAACATGGCCGATTGTACCGATGTTAACGTGAGGTTTCGTTCTTGAGAATTTTTCTTTAGCCATGGGTTTAAAATTTACAATTTAAGTTGTTAAACAATAAAAAAAATATTTGAGCCAAAGATGGGAATTGAACCCATGACCTCTTCCTTACCAAGGAAACGCTCTACCCCTGAGCTACTTTGGCAATAAATGAGCGGGAAACGAGACTCGGACTCGCGACCCCAACCTTGGAAGGGTTGTGCTCTACCAACTGAGCTATTCCCGCTTCTTTATCGTGTGGGGAGAGCAGGATTCGAACCTACGAAGGCGTACGCCAGCAGATTTACAGTCTGCCCCAGTTGGCCACTTTGGTATCTCCCCATATTCTGCTAAGGAGCCAATGGACGGACTCGAACCGCCGACCGGCTGATTACAAATCAGCTGCTCTACCAACTGAGCTACATTGGCCTTTTCAGAACAAATATCATACATTTAAAGAACATTTATGGCAGTCGCCAAAAAGGTCTGCAAATGTAGTTATTATTTGTTTATATGCAAATAAATGAAAATATTTTTTTTAACTTTTCGAATTTCTCTGCTTTTCCTTGTATTTACGCAGCTGCCGACGCAATGCCTGGGTGGCACTATCAACAGATTCTTCGAAAGTTTTGCTTTGTTTACGTACAAATATTTCGCTTACGCCGGGAATTTTTACACGGATTTCGGCGACTTTATTCTCGTTTGTTTCGGAATTTTCGATTCGCAATGTAACATCGGAGTTTAATATTTCTTCGGAAACCTGACTGAGTTTTCCAACCTTATTTTCAATAAAATCAAGCAGTTTCTTGTCAGCATCAAAATGCAATGATTGAACATTTACTTTCATGATATTTTTCTCCTTTCGTTTAAATTATGCCCTGGGATGGGCTTGTTTATATATCTCTTTTAGTTTTTCGAACGAATTATGTGTATAAACCTGCGTAGCAGCCAGATTGGCATGCCCCAGCAATTCCTTGATGGCATTCAGATCGGCTCCATTGTTCAGCATATGGGTTGCAAATGTATGCCTGAGTACATGCGGACTTCGCTTGGTGTTGGTAGAAACCAGCCCCAGATAATAATGCACCTTATGATAAATGAATTTAACATATACCGGCCTGCCTTTGTCGGTAACAAAAAAAATATCATCGTGCGCAATGGCAAACTTTTCGTCGGTCTTCTTCACTATATATGCCTGTAAAATATTCTTCAGGTAATTATTAAACGGAATCATGCGTTCTTTATTTCGCTTACCCAGTACTTTAATCAGCATAGCGCCAAAGTCAATATCTCCATGCTTCAACTGCGCTGCTTCAGAAAGACGCATTCCGGTGTTATACAACATCTCGATAATTGTCCTGTCTCGGACACCTGCAAAATCATGCGAAAAATAGTCCTCATCATAAAGTTTGCCTGTCTGCGATTGGGTAAGAAAAACAGGAAGTTTTTTATCGGTTTTTGGAGAACCTATACCCATGCATGGGTTTTTATTAATTTCTCCTTTCCTCAATAAAAACTTATAAAAACTGCGCAGGCTGGTGAGTTTGCGCTGAACCGAACGCGAAGTAAGGTGATCGTCACCGGCAAGCGAGGCAATCCAGGCGCGGATTTCTCCCCTTGAGGCAGAACCAGGGCTGCAGCCCGCAAATTCTATTTCGAGAAATTCCGAAAACTGATATAAATCGTTTCGGTAGGCCGAAATAGTATGCTCTGAGTAACGTTTTTCGAATTGAAGATATTTTAAAAAAGACTCGATGTGCATTGTAAAAATTCAACGTCGATGTATTGTACGAAAAAAGCCTTTGTATTGTTTCAGAAAATACAAAGACCTAAAAACAGTTATAGTTGGGGGCTACTGCTCTTCCTGCTGCAATTGCTGAATATAAATTGCTTTCAGTTTTTGCTGACGTTTTTCAACAGAAGGTTTTGTAAAAGCCTGACGGTAGCGCATTTCTTTAACAACACCGGTTTTTTCGAATTTACGTTTAAAGCGTTTCAAGGCTTTGTCGATGTTTTCACCTTCTTTTACGGGTATAATAATCATATCTGCAACTAAGTTTTAATAATATCGGGCTGCAAAAATAGAGTTTATTTTCGAAGTTCAAAATATTATTTACGAAAAATAAATTTAGTCTGTTTTCATTAATACATTGAATCTCATGAATATTTCTTTTCATAATAGTATATTTGCGTTGAATTTACATCAATTCATTTATTCATGACATTAATTAAATCGATATCTGGCATCAGAGGCACCATCGGCGGCGCCGAGGGGCAAGGTCTTACTCCGGTTGACATTTGCAGGTTTTCGGCAGCTTACAGTTCCTGGTTACGAACACAGAATGCCAATAAGAAACAGACTATTATTGTTGGGCGTGATGCGCGTATTTCGGGGCCTGTTGTACGCGACTTGGTTTGCAATACACTGCTGGCAATGGGCAACGATGTTATTGATATCGGACTGGCTACCACCCCAACCACCGAAATGGCTGTTATACTCGAAAAGGCTGATGGAGGAATAATAATCACGGCCAGTCACAATCCCCGCAACTGGAATGCGTTGAAACTCCTGAATTCGAATGGGGAATTTCTGAATGCTGAAGAAGGAAGCAAGATACTCGAAATAGCTGAAAACAGGTTGTACCAGTTTGTGGAAACCGACTTAATCGGGAAACTATATTATATTGAGTCATACGAATTTTTTCACATCCGTGAAATTCTTAAACTTAAGCTGGTTAACACCGATGCAATTAGAAATGCAGGATTCAGGGTGGCTATCGACTGCGTGAATTCAGTTGGTGGAATTGTGCTGCCAAAGCTTCTTCGGGCTCTTGGTGTTACCGATATTGTTCCTTTACACTGTCATCCCGACGGCGAGTTTCCACACAACCCGGAACCTTTACCTGAAAACCTGACCGAAATCTCGGAAAAAGTAAAATCATCGGGTGCCCACGTCGGGTTTGTTGTTGACCCGGATGTTGATCGACTGGCCATTGTTTGTGAAGACGGAAGTATGTTTGGTGAAGAATATACCTTGGTATCGGTAGCTGACTATATAATGAGTCGTACACCCGGTAACACGGTGAGCAATATGTCATCAACACGGGCACTACGCGACATTACCGAAGCGCAAGGTAATACTTATACAGCTGCAGCAGTAGGCGAAGTCAACGTAGTTGCTGCTATGAAAGCCACTCAGGCAGTTATTGGAGGCGAAGGCAATGGAGGAATCATTTACCCCGAACTTCATTATGGCAGGGATGCTCTGGTTGGAATCGCACTGTTTTTGAGTGCTCTTGCCGAAAAAGCCTGCCCAGTAAGCAGCCTGCGCGATTCTTTCCCAAACTATATTATATCGAAAAATAAAATAGAGCTTACTCCAGATATAAATGTCGATTTGGTTCTCGAAGGCATTTGCAAATTATACAGCCACGAGAAAATCAACACAACCGATGGCGTTAAAATTGACTTCTCCGATTCATGGGTGCATCTGCGAAAATCGAATACGGAACCGATAATCCGAATTTATGCCGAAGCTAATGATGCAATCAAGGCAACAGCAATTTCACAAAAAATAATATCTGAGATTCGACAGATTTGTTCCCGCTAAACCTGCCTGCGTCGGTATAGCACATAGCAGTTCCCGTTGTCGGAAGCAATCCATACTTCACCCGAAGGTGTCATGCAAATGCTGTTCAGATTCTCGCTTCCAAACACATCGACCGACAGCCAGGTAAGCCCTTTGTCACGACTTACAAACAGGGATCCGGATTCACCGCAAATATATGCGTCGGTTTCCGAAAAGTACAAATCACGTAAACTGGATTCACCAAAATCAAGCATTTGATTCCAGGAACTTCCGTCATCATCGGAATACAGTAGTTTTCCATAGCGACCCAATACCCAGAGTCTAGCATCAAAATACTCAAGGTCGTAAAAGTATTCGTTATTCAAATCCAGATAATTATAGGTATAACCACCGTCTTCGGTTTTCAACACAACGCCATAACCGGCAAAGTAACCGACCTCTTCTGAAATAAAAACCACATCCCGCATTTCGTTGTCGAACCACTGATGATACCAGGAACTGTGCCCCGGGCGACTAAAGGAAGACAAACCCTTGTAATAGTTTTCACCCCCTGCGGCAAAGATTCTGGTGGAGTCGAAAACATAAAGATTATTGTAGGGTACAATATATTCTTCGAAGGGGAAATTGGGTAATCCATATTCGCTCCAGGTCAAACCGCCATCGCTGGTTTTCAGTATTAATAAACTGTCGCCGCATGCAAATCCGCAAGTAGGGCTGCAAAAGTAAATGTCGTTAATACTGTAGTGCTGATTCGAATAACTCTTTACCCAGGATTCTCCCCCGTCTGTGGTACGGAAAATAGCACCATATTCGTTTTTGGTTCCACCGGCTGCAATAATCACACTATCGCTCAGTGCAACAATTTTGTCAATATTAAACCTTTCGGGTAAGCTTATATGGGTTACCGCCGGCAATACCTGCACAGGTTGAATTTTTCTACAGGAATAAAAAACTGAAATAACTACCACAATAGCAATAATAATACAATATCGCGGGATCAGAGTTACTCTCATAATTACTCGGGTTTGATGAGTTGCCAAAAACCATAGTCGAGTTCTGATTCTGAAATATTTTCCAGATCATCATCAAGTAGGTAAAACAGGTTTAACTGAAGTAAGTTTTCGAGGCTGTCGACACTAACCGCATATTTGGAATAGGTGTTTCCCAAACCCTCTGCATTCGGGATAATAAATCCGGCGGTTTTACAAATGGTATCGTTGCATACCAGCACAGCTTTAAAATAAAATTCGGGCACTGAAACCTTGTTTTCGCCAATATAGGGCAAACCATCGCGTAACACCGGGCCCGTAATCACAAAAACCCTTTCGTATTGTTCAACCCATTTACGGACTTTAAACTCAAGCCCCCTCCAGATACCCCTGTTAAAACCAGGAAGTTGCGGAGACACATTACTCAAATAGAAGCTTTCCTGCTGTGCAATCGGATCAAATGCCATATCGCGCGATGGAGCCAAATGTCCCTTATCGTAACCGGAACCTGCATAATCGTCATTATCGGCCGAAATGGTCGAAATCAGCGGATCTGTCCTGAACGAAGTAGCTCTTTCGGCTGTAAGGGGCAATTCGTTTATTGTAAATTCATAAGCAACCCAGCGTGCCTGTTCGTGTGGCTCGCTGTATTGTAAACAATAATGTGTATGACAAATAACTGTATCAACCGACGAAGTTTCGGGCATTTCGTAATGCTTAACCTGTTCGCCGCCGGAAGCAAATAAAATAAGAAAGTAAATGAAGGCAGTCCAAACCATACTATTTTTTCCTTCCTAATGTAACCACAACCGGGTAGTGATCGGAATAGTCCTGTTCACAAACATCGTGCCCGGTACAAACCAGGTCTTTGCTAAACAACACATAGTCGATTCGCTGCTTAATACCCGAATACTTCCATGTATTCCCAAAACCACGGCCCTGTGCCGAAAACGAATCACGCAAGCCTTTAGAGATAATCCGGTAAGAATACGAAAAAGGAATATCGTTGAAATCGCCACAGACAACAATACTATAATGACAGCTATCGATATGTTCCCGAAGAATTTTGGCCTGTTCACTGCGCTTACGCGAGGCCTTCAACACCTTCTTTATAATGCTTTTGTATGGTCTCATGTCGCTTTCGGGCATCATATCGTTTTCAAATTCCTGCAGGTCAGCATAATTCTCCTCATCAAAATACAGCGATTGCAGGTGACAATTGTAAATCCTTATGGTATCACCTTCCAAAATCACATCGGTAAAAATGAACAGGTTATTGGTTTTTTTAAATTCCACGGTTCCTTTGTTGACAATGGGAAACTTGCTGAATGTAGCAATACCGAAATTCTGTTTTCGTTTGGCAGAAGTAGCCGAAAATGCCTGATAATAGTGCTTTGTTCCCAGAATACGGGTAAGCGAATCGGTAGTGGGGAAATAGGAGCCGGGAGCGTAGAAATACTCCTGAAAGCAGGCTACATCCGGCTTCTCAGACTCTAAAAAACGAAATATTTCATTCTTAATTTTATCATTATTCTCCCAGTTGTATAACCCAAACAGATGAACATTGTAGGTAATTATTTTAAACTCACCTTCGCATTCAGGGGTTGCACTGAAAAAATTGCGGATTGGTATTAGTGCATTGATATGAGCAAGACCAACTATTACCAGTGGGATGGCAAACCATAGAAATTTGCGCTTCAGTAAAGCCCAGACCAGCACGAATAAAACATTCAGTAATAAAATCAGTGGAAACACATACCCCAACGGGACAAACCACACACACCGCGACGGATCAATATATACACCTATATATAATGCAAGCAACGGGAGTGCCACAACAATATGAAGAATCAGTAATAACCTAACAAGTAACTTCATAAAACAGTTTTCGGAACAAAAATACAGAATTAAAACAATACAGAATATACGATATCAAGATGTTTTCAATAACGAGATGTAAGTTTATAATCGGTTCAAAATAAATTGGCAAAAAAATTGATAAATGCTTGTTTCCTTTTAAAATTGGTGAGGGGTTTTAATTTTTATTAATTTTGTCAAATAAATTCTGAATGTTATGAAAAATTTCATGAAAATCGTTGTTGCAGCTCTTCTGCTGTCATTTGTTTCGATGCAGGTTTTTTCACAAACTACCAAGGTGTTGATAAAGACAAGTATGGGTGATATTACAGTGGTGTTGTATGATGACACGCCGAAGCATCGTGATAATTTCATTAAGCTAGTAACTGACTCGTATTATGATGGCGTGTTGTTTCACCGGGTCATCAAGCAGTTCATGATTCAGGCAGGTGACCCCGATTCTAAAAATGCAAAACCGGGACAAATGTTGGGCAATGGTGGCCCCGATTACACCATCGAAGCTGAGTTCAACCCGAAATACTTTCATAAAAAGGGTGCATTGGCTGCAGCTCGTACCGGCGATAATGTAAACCCACAAAAACGCAGCAGCGGAAGTCAGTTTTACATTGTTCAGGGTCAGGTTCTCACCGATATGCAAATCGACAGTTACGAAAAAAAGATGGGCGTTTCTTTTAGCAAGGAGCAACGCGATGCATACTGCACTGTGGGTGGTGCCCCGCATCTCGATGGTGCATATACTGTTTTTGGCGAAGTGGTTTCCGGAATGGATGTAATTGATAAAATTGCTGCTGTTGCAACCAATCAGGCCAACAGACCACTGGAAGATGTAAAGGTAATTTCGATGACCATTATTAAAGATAATTAAACCTTAAAATACAAATACAATTATGGCAAGCAAAAAAGACCTGAAGCAGGACATCAACCGCCTGGTAAACGAACTCGTAGCCGATTGCCTTCAATATATGAAATCGCATCCCGGCAAATCGGAATCCGAAATTGCCGGCATTATCAGCGAAGCACTGAAATTAAGAAAAGACCTGATACATACCATCAATCACATTGATGCATCCGACGAAGGGAAATCAGTGAAAAGTCAATACAATACTGCCATCTGCCTGTTAATCGAAAAAGTTGATGCAGGCTATAAATCGCTGAGCAAACTGGCGCATTGATGCAGAAAATTTTTGTTTTTGACGACATCGGTAAAGTAGTAATCACAAAAAAGAGCGGCCTGAGGTCGCTGCGTTTACATGTACATCCGGCTAAAGGTGTTACTATGAGTATACCCTGGCATGTGGGATTTAATGAAGCGCTTACATTTCTTGATTCGAAAAAAAGCTGGGTTGTAAACAAGTTAAACAACTTTGAAAATCAACAATTTAAGGATTTTTTTGTAGGAGATGGATATACTTTTTCGAATGTGATGATTCAAATAGATTATCGAAATACGAAAAAGCTAAGTGCAAAATATACTGAAAATAAATTGCTGATAGTCTTGCCCGAAAACACAGATTACAAATCGGAACAAATTCAGGCTTTTATTAAGAAAGCCTGCGCAATGGCATTAAAAAATAAGGCAACCGGAGTTTTGCCCGATAAAGTAACCATCGCTGCACAAAAGCATGGATTCCGGCATGGAAATATCCGCATTGGGAACAGTCGCACACGCTGGGGAAGCTGCCGAAGCGACAACCGCATTACGTTTTCGTGCTTTCTGATGTTGTTGCCCGAGGAATTGATTGATTTTGTGATTATTCACGAGTTATGCCATACCGTTCATAAAAATCACGGCGACTCGTTTCATCAATTGGTCAACACCCTTTGCTCGGGACGTGAAAAAGAACTTTCGAAAAAACTGAAGGAAGCGCGACACCCACTGATGCAAGCTTAAGCAACCTAACATTTATGAATAAAAAAGTATATATCGAAACATACGGTTGTCAGATGAATGTTGCCGACAGTGAAACTGTGGCATCGATTATGGCCGGACAACAATATGAATATTGCGATAACATTACCGATGCCGATATAATTCTGATTAATACCTGCTCGGTGCGTGACCATGCTGAGCAAAGAATCTGGAACCGGCTCGATCACATAAAAGGACTAAAGCGTAAGAAAAAACATCTGATAACCGGCATTATGGGGTGCATGGCCCAACGCATTGGGGACAAATTGCTGGAGCACACAGCCGTTAACTTTGTGGCCGGCCCCGATGCGTATAAGAAAATTCCATTGTTGGTTGAACAGGCAACCGAAGGATTAAAACAAGGAGATACTGAATTCGACCCTGAAGAAACCTATCACGACATTATTCCAAAGCGCGCAACCGGCAACCAAATAACCGGATTTATCAGTATCACCAGGGGATGCAACAATTTTTGCAGTTACTGTATTGTGCCTTACACCCGAGGAAGAGAACGAAGCCGCGATATTACCGATATACTTAACGAAGTCAGCGATTTACAAAAAAACGGGTTTAAGGAAATTTGTCTGTTGGGGCAAAACGTAAATAGTTATTCCTCAGGTGACGACGGTTTTCCGGAACTGATTGACCGGATTGCCCTGTTTGCTCCCGAAATGCGTATCAGATTTACTACTTCGCATCCAAAAGATCTGAGCGACGATTTGCTTAAGGCGATGGCACGGCATCGCAACGTATGCAATCACATTCACCTTCCGGTTCAATCAGGCAGTAATATTATTTTAAAAAAAATGAACCGGGCTTATACACGCGAGTGGTATCTTTCGCGTATTGAGGCTATCAGGGCCTACTTACCGGGCTGCGGAATCAGCACAGATGTTTTTTGCGGTTTCTGTGGTGAAACCGAAGAGGACTTTGAACAAACATTGTCAATAATGCAACAGTCAGCCTTCGATTCGGCTTTTATGTTTAAATATTCCGAACGACCGGGTACCCATGCCGCAAAACATTATGCAGACGATGTTCCTGAAAATGTTAAAATTATCCGTCTCAACCGAATGATAGCACTACAAAACAAACTTTCGCTGCAAAGCAACCGCAATGATGTCGGGAAAGTATTCGAGGTGTTGGCCGAGAATTATTCGAAGCGATCGAAAGAACATCTAAACGGCAGAACCGAAACCAACAAAACCGTGGTGTTTCCAAAAGAAAATTATGGCCCCGGCGATATAGTACGTGTTCAAATTACCGAAGCATCTTCGGCAACATTAAAAGGCAATATCATTCAATAAATACCGATATGGATAAAATCAAAGAATTTGGTGAATACCGAAAAAAAATGAACGACCGTTTATTATCAGCCGACAATAAGGTGATTAAACGAATTTATAGCCTCGATGCGATAACATACACCGACAGCGCACTTAATTCGGCAACAAAAGAAATGCTTGGACTGGCCACCTCTCTGGTATTACGCTGCGACGACTGCGTAAAATACCATTTGGAACAATGCCATCGACATGGGGTCACCACTGCCCAGATTCTCGACATTTTCGGTGTTTGTAATGTCGTGGGTGGCACGATAGTAATTCCTCATACCCGTCGGGCGATGGAGTATTGGGATTTAATTATTGCAGAAAAAGATTTGAATCAATAAATTATTTACTTAATTTTGGTGTGAACATAATATTCACTAATAAATAATACCATGAAACAAAAAATTACCTTTTTTGCATTAATCTCGATGCTCGTTCTGGTTTTTGCCTGCAACACAAAACCCACAACCGATGAAGCTCTGGCTTATCATGACAAAATTATCCACGAACAGGGTGCTATTCAGGACAGTTTCAACGCTTTTGAAGAAACCCTGCTGACTTACGTTCCTGAAGAAATGGAAGCTGCTTTGGCTGATGCGCTCGCACAAACTGAAAAATCCCTCAAAATTCTGAAAGAGTGCGAAGAGTTTGATAAAAAAACCGAATTGCGCGATGCAGCCATCGACTTTGCCGAAATGTACAAAGATCTGGCTGAAAACGAATACGTAGCACTGGTTGCCAATTACTCATTACCCGATAGTTTGTATTCGGAAGAAGTCGAAGAAAATTGCAATTTGCTTCTAACTTCAATCGACGAAAAATACACTAAAGTGTTCGATAAAATGGCTAAAGCTCAACAAGATTTTGCCGATGCCTACGGATTTGAGATAAACAAAAAGACTGAAGACATCGAAGAATAGTTTTAGTAAAGCCCCGCTAATTGAGACGCGGGGCTTTTTTTATGCCATCAAATCTTCTATTTCGTTAATTTCAACCGGAATATCAGCCATCAGGTCAATTGGATAATCATCCACCAAAATATCGTTTTCGATTCTGATACCCAGTTTCTCACCGGGCAGATACAAACCCGGCTCACAGGTAAGTACCATTCCCGGCAATAATTTGGTTTCCTTATCACCAACATCATGTACATCGAGTCCTAAAAAATGACTCACCCCATGCATAAAATATTTTTTGTAAGCTTTATTTTCAGCATCCTGATTTTTGATATCTTCCTGACTCAATAAACCAATCCGAAGCATTTCCTCCTGCATAAGAATCCCGGCCATTTCGTTCAGGATATTAATTGTATTTCCTGGTTTATATTCAGGTTTCAGCTGGCGGAAAACCGATAACACGGCATTGTACAGCAATGCCTGACGCGCCGAAAACCTGCCATTAACAGGGATTGTTCGTGAACAATCGGCTGCATAGTTGGCATATTCCGCACCAAAATCGAGCAAAACCAAATCACCGTTGATCATTAATGAGTCGTTGCGGTTGTAATGAAGTACACATGCATTTGAACCTGATGCCACAATAGGTAAATAGGCATGGTCAGAAGCTCCCGATGCAATAAATTTCTGGGTAATGACCGATTCTACTTCATACTCATATTTATCCGGTTTAACCGATTTTGTAAGTACAGAAAATGCATCTCGCGTAATTCGGCAGGCTTGCTTTATCAGCGAAATCTCTTCGTATTCCTTCACAAGCCGCAACTCCTTTAAAACCGGGTCAAGGTTTTGAAAATCAGCATAGTGGTATTGATTTTGAAAATCGTTTAGAACTTCGTTTGACTTCAGGTTATAACCCGGTGTTGTCCTTATATTGGCTTCGAACGAAATATAGAACCTGTTCGAAAAACAAAGCATGTCATCTATAAATGATTTCAGACTTTCGACAGGCTTTATCGAGGAAATTGCTGATATTTCGCTTAATTCGCTGTTGGTCGGGGTGTTCCCATACCATATTTTAGTTTTCTCATCGGGAATTATCGTAAAAAGAGTCTCCCTGCAGGTTTCATCGGGGTGTTGCGGACACATAACCAGCACACTTCCGGGTTCTTCGATACCGGTCAGGTAAAAAAAATCGGAATTTTGGCGATATCCGTAATACTGATCACCGGTGCGGTGTTGACGGGATGCCGAAAAAACAACGATTACCGCAGACTGTCCAATTCGTTCACACAGTTTTTGGCGGTTTCGGCCAAACAAACCGGCAGGTATGTTTTTATATCGGCTCATAGCTATAGTTGGGCTCTATCCAATCGCCATTTTCTTTAATTAAGCCGATTAAGGCTTCAATTGCTTTATTCTCGGGGACATTCTTCAACACGGCCTTCTGTCCGCAATAGAGATGCACCATTCCCTTTTGGGCTCCTACATAGCCATAGTCGGCATCATTCATTTCGCCGGGACCGTTTACAACACATCCCATCACGGCTATTTTAATTCCTTTCAGATGAGAGAACCGAATTTTCACCTGCTTGACAATGGTTTCAATATCGTAGTTGGTTCTTCCACAGGCAGGGCAGGAAATAAACTCAGCCCTGGTATATCGCAGACCAAGCGATTGAAGCATTGAGAATACCGAGGAGTAATCGGGAGCTGCCTGCGGCAGGAATACCGGCCAGATTCCATTGACAATTCTGTCGACAAGAACGCTTCCCGGATATAATGCAGATTCAATAATATTCTTATCACTCAATGAGGATGAAATAGTGTATTTCACAATTACCGGAACTTTAATTCCGAAATCTTTCAGTGCTTTATACAAATACCTTACCTCACCGGCTGGATATTGCGTAATGGTCTGAAGAACAATACAACATCTGTCGGTGTTTTTTAGTAAAAAAGCTTTAATTTTCTGCAAATCAGTGAGGCACATAACAATCATCAGCTTACCCGTTGCCAGGGCAACGGGACTAACCGCCTGTCCTGAAATGGCTGATGCTTCAATTACATTATACACATCGGGAACCGACCCGGAATTCAGCTTCTGAATATAGGGTGTCTTACCATGATTTTCGTTGTTATAAGCCAACATATCGATTTCGGATTGTAAAAAGCCGGGGATATTCTTAAAATGTTGGTTTTCGGCTATTATCACACATTTACGGGCAAAAGGGTCAGACAACAGATTGGTGTTATTTCCGGAATAAGCTTCATAGGGTAACTGATGCAAAGGCAGTGTGTGTATTTTAGCCTTGCGGTTATTAAACTCGCTGGTTAATAAGCGGGCAAACGGAATTTCGTTTTCGGGGGCTTCGGTAAGCGACACCCTTATAGTATCGCCAATGCCATCGTTAAGTAAGGCTCCAATTCCCATTGCTGATTTAATCCGGCCATCTTCGCCTTCACCGGCTTCGGTCACCCCCAGGTGCTGCGGGAAATTCCAGCCGCGTTCCAGCATACGCGCATTCAGGAGCCTGCACGCCCGAACGGTGGTGTTTACATCGCTTGCTTTCATCGAAATCACCAGTCTGTAAAAGCTCTCGGCCACAAACATCGAGATAAACTCAATGGCAGCTTCAACCATCCCCTCAACCGTGTTTCCATAACGCTGAACAATACGATCGGACAACGAGCCATGGTTTGACCCAACCCGAATGGCTGTTCCATATTCTCGACAAATAGCAATCAAAGGGAGCAGCCTGCGATGAATTAATTCCAACTCAGCCCGGTATTCAACCTCGGAATAATTAACTGCTGTATTCCTCTTCCGATCGACAAAATTACCCGGGTTAATACGAACTTTTTCGACAATTCTGGCAGCTGTTTCAGCCACCAAAGGGTTGAAATGTACATCGGCAATCAATGGTTTATTGTATCCTGCAAGTGCCAGTTGCTTTTTAATTTCGGAAAGGTTCTCGGCTTCAGCAATTCCGGGAGTCGTAATTCTCACAAAATCAGCACCGGCATCAAATATTTTAATTGCCTGAGCCACCGTAGCCATTGTATCGAGCGTAGGGGTTGTTGTCATGCTCTGAAGCCGGATTGGATTACCGGCACCCAGAATTATATCACCAATTTTTACTTCCCTCGAAGGGAATCGCTCGTAATTGGCCGGATCGATACAGTATTTCATTAATAGCTAGTCAGGTTGGCCGAGAACCATAGTTTCACATCAGAGCATATACCGCATCTTCACACGTATGCCGGTTTCTCCTTTTTTAATAAACTTGCAGGCGCTGAATTTTGGAGGGCTTAATTGTACCCTTGCATCATTAGAAAAACCGAATCCTTCTTTCGGAATCCCCATTGCATTGTAATTCATATCGCCGTTATTATTTTCGTCGTGCAAAAGGCAAAGGCCATAGTTACCATCGGGGACATCGCAAATTAGAAACCGGGCACTGCCTTCCTTAACTTCAGCAACGCCTTCCTTGAAAATATCCTTATAATTCGCGAATTCATTTTTTTCGTTGTACAGCGCATATCGGATAACTCCTTTATTGCTGCGCAAATTATGCACCATTACCAGAATACAGTCGCTCTGTGCCCATGCCATTGCCCAGATGGAAATAAAAAAAGAGAGAAACAGGAATTTTTTCATAAGCAAGTTTTTAAAATAAAACAAAGATAAAAGTAGTAAAAAGAATAAATATAAATGCTAAATTCGCTGTTTTTATTGCGCGTATGAAAAAAGAAAAGGTATTTATTGCCGGTGCAGCCGGTTCTATGGGATTTCAGACATTTAAATCGGTCTGGAATAAATGTGATGAAAGTGGCAATCGTCGTTTCGACATCGTTTTATTGCTTTTCAATTCGAAAAAAAATCATAAACTATTTGCTCCCTACTTGTTCGAATGTGGTATTATTGGTAATGGTAAAAAAGTTGTTGACAAAAACGGATTGAAAATAGTTTGGGGCGATGGGCGAAAGTACGAAGACCTTCGTGAAGCTATCTGTGGCGTAGATGTAGTATTGAATTGTCAGGCGGTAATCAGTCCCCGTGCCGACAGAGAGCCTGAAAATGCAAAAAAGACCAATGTCAAAGCCATTGAATACATGATAAAGGCCATCAAAAACGAACCTGACGGTGCCGAAAGAATCAGGTTGGTCAATGTGGGGAGTATTGCCGAATACGGCGACCGAATGGGCAGAATCCATTGCGGTCGTGTTGGCGACCCGGTAATGGCAAGTCCTTTCGACATTTATGCACTCACTAAGATTAAAGGCGAACGTCTTGTTCTCGAATCGGGAATAAAGCACTGGGCCCACCTCAGGCAAACTTTTATTATGATACCTGATGTATTTTCGCTTGAGGATCCGATTATGTTTCATCAGCCCATTGAATGTTTCATGGAAAACATCACCTCGCGCGATCCAGGTCGGGGTATGGCCAACATTCTCGAAATACCTTCCGACTCAGATTTCTGGCGCCGGGTATATAATATGGGCGGAGGACCAGCCTGCCGCATAAGTTTTCTTGATTTCCTCGATATGATGTTTGGCATGCTGGGGATGCGATACCATAAAATATTCGACCGGAACTGGTTTGCTTTGCGAAATTTCCACATGCAATACTATGCTGATTCGCACATTCTTAATGAATACATACATCATTGGGGCGACAGTATCAGTGATTTTAAAAATTCTGTTCTTAAATCATTACCTTTTTATCTGAAATGGGTTGCTGCATTAAATAAAAACATCCCCTTTTTCAGAAATATGGTTGAGTCGGTTACCCGAAAGCGGATGCGAAAACTTGTAATGAGCACCAGTGGTACGCTGAATTGGGTAATGACGAACAATAGCCTCCGTATTGCAGCTTTCTATGGTTCACGCGAAGCCTTCGATGCCATTCCCGACTGGTCGGCACCCCTACCCGCCGGAGTTATGGGCAAACCCGAACCTGAATGCATTACATTAAATCATGGGTATGATGAATCAAAATCACATATCGACATCGAAGATTTAAAGCAGGCAGCAGCATGGCGCGGAGGAAAACTGATTTCAGAAAACTGGTCGGGCAATATGTATGAAAACCTCATTTGGGAATGTTCGTTCGGGCATCGTTTCGAAGCACATCCCTACACTGTGTTAAAGGCAGGACATTGGTGCAGCGAATGCGAAGCCCCGCCATGGAATTATGATGAAATTGCCCGCCAGAATCCGTTTTTCGCTCAGGTATGGCACGAATCCCATAGCCCCGACGAAGACTTTTTCTACCCCGAATTGTGTTACGATGATATTTTATAAGTATGCAGTTTAATGATTTCTACTATCAGATTTATCTGGTGACAATGACTCTGGTTGCCGTCATTGTTTTTGTTTCGCTATTGTTTGTTGAAGCCGGTTATGGAAAATTTGTATCCAAAAAATGGGGACATGGCATCAGTAATAAAACAGGATGGATGCTTATGGAAATGCCTGTGTTTATTTCGATGGTTCTTCTATGGTGGTTTTCCGAAAAGACCTTCGAAACAGTGCCTTTGATTATTTTTATCATGTTTCAGATACACTATTTCCACCGCTCCTTTGTTTTCCCGTTCCGGTTGAAAGGGTCTAACATTATGCCGCTCACCATTGTATTGATGGGTTTCACATTTAATGTACTGAACGCTTTTATGCAGGGAGGCTGGATTTTTTATCTGGCTCCGGCTGAAGTTTTTGAAATATCATGGCTGTATTCCTGGCAATTTATACTCGGCACCCTGGTATACTTCACCGGGATGATTATTAACATTTCGTCGGACAATATAATCAGGAAGCTACGAAAACCCGGCGACAACAAATATTACCTGCCCGAAGGCGGTATGTTCCGCTACGTGGTATCGGCCAACTATTTTGGGGAATTGCTCGAATGGATAGGATTTGCACTGCTATCGTGGTCATGGGCCGGAGTAGTTTTTGTGCTGTGGTCGTTTGCCAACCTTGCCCCCAGGGCCCGCTCTACGTACAAGAAGTATGAATTGCTTTTTGGAGAAGAATTCACAAAACGCAAATTGCGTTACATCATTCCTTTCGTGTACTGATAATATGTACCTTTGCCGGCAAATTGTAAGATACTATGTCGATTGAAGTTAAAAACATTACCAAACTTTTTGGAAAACAAAAAGCACTCGATGGAGTAAGCTTTTCGATCAAATCGGGAGAAATAGCCGGCTTTTTAGGCCCTAATGGCGCCGGAAAGTCTACCATGATGAAAATTCTTACCGGGTTTATTCCTCCCAGTTCCGGTGATGCCTACATTCACGGAGTACATGTGCTCGACGATTCGATTGCAATGAAGCGCCTGATTGGATATCTCCCCGAAAACAATCCCTTGTATCCCGATATGTATATCCGAGAATATCTTGAGTTTGTTGCAGGTATTTATCAGATAAAAAAAGACCGCAAAAAGAGAATTGCAGAGGTCATCGAGAAAACCGGTCTGTCACCCGAAATCAATAAAAAAATCGGTGCGCTTTCAAAAGGGTATAAACAACGTGTGGGTTTGGCTCAGGCAATCATCCACGACCCACAGGTACTTATTCTGGATGAACCTACCTCCGGTTTAGACCCCAATCAGATTATCGAAATCAGAAACCTGATTGTTGAGCTCGGCAAACACAAAACAGTGATGCTTTCGACTCATATTTTGCAAGAAGTACAGGCTATTTGTCAAAAAATCATCATCATCAATAAAGGCAGCATAGTGGCTGATGACCAAACCGGTGCTCTTCAGGATCTTTCAGAGAATCATCATAAAGCCATTCATGTTGTTTTTGAAAAAGCAGTTCTTAAAAAATCCCTTACCGAGTTGGCCGGAGTGGCTAAAGTAGCTTCCATCAGCGAAACAGAGTTTGTACTTCAGCAAGGGACCAACCGTGATATCAGGCCCGAAATAATGAAATTTGCTGTAAAAAACAGCCTGAATATTTTGAGCATGACAGAGCAAAGCAAGAGCCTGGAACAGGTATTTCAGGATTTGACTAAATAGAATTATGCCTTGATTTTCTGGGCAAATTCTTTAATTGCGGCTTCGTTTATATCAGAAACCGATTTGTCGAGTCCGGAAATTTTCTTTATGATGGCCTTTTCGAGGAAATTCATCCTATCGAAAATAAACTCTCCTCCAAACATACCCAATGCCGTAGCCTTCGCCCGCAGGGTTTCGGGATATGCTGCCTCCAGTTGCTGGGTTTGTTTCTCGCTGCGTTCCATGCAGCAGATAAAATAACCTGTCCGCTTCTGCAACAGAATATCGTGGTTGCTCAGGCAGAATTTTTTCACCCGGCCCTGAATACTTCCTGCATGAATAGACCCACCCACAATCACGGTATCATACAATGCCAGATCGGGCTTTTTATTTTCTCTGAGATTTACAACTTCGACGCCACTACCCAATTCCTGCTGCAGCATTTTTGCTGCTTTTTCGGTAGTACCGTGATGACTAACATAAACAATAATTGTGTTCATAAAGGAAACTATTAGTGGTAAATTTATTTAAAACCCCGTTGTCGCATGGCTTCAAAAACAAGTATTGCCGTTGATACCGAAACGTTCAGGGAGTCGATTTTGCCGCGCATCGGAATTTTTATCTGTTCATCGCAGTTATTCAACCAAAACTCTGTGAGTCCCCAGGCTTCAGTACCCATAACAATTGCACAATTTCCGCAATAATCAATCTGATGATAAAAGTGTTCTGCACTCAGAGCAGCAGCATAAACGGTAAAACCATGTGATTTCAAAAATTTGTAAACTTCATCGGATGCAGCTACTGCAAGCTTATTGGTAAATAATGTTCCCACACTGGATCGAACCACATTCGGATTAAACACATCGGTACGAACATCGGCAATAATAATAGCATCAACCGATGCCGCATCAGCCGTGCGAAGAATTGCCCCCAGATTCCCCGGTTTTTCGATGGCTTCGAGTACCAACACCAATGAATTATTGTTGAGTCGCAGATCGGAAAGACTCAGGTTGCGCATACGGGCAACACCCACAATACCATCGGACGATTCCCTGTAAGCAAGTTTTGCAAACACATGGTTATCTACCTCAAGCACCTCAACAGAATCAGCCAGCAATTTCTCAACAAATTCAAGAACATCTGCCGAAGCCAATTGTTTGCAAAAAAACACTGACACAAAACTGTAACCCGCTCTGAGAGCAAGGTTCATCTCGCGAAAACCCTCTACAACGAAACACTGCAGTTCACGACGTGTCCCCGATTTTTCGAGCTGCTGGAGCCATTTAATTCGCTGATTCTGGGTACTGGTAATCACGTTAGTTTCTGATTAAATTACTACAATTAAGACGTAGTTCGGTTTGAACCTGCAATAATATCTTCGAATGCACAATAGGTAACACAGGCGGTAAACGGCAGGGTAAAAACCATGCCTACTCCAAAAAATAATGCTCCGGCCAGATTAATTAATCCCAAAACAATCATAAATAAAAGTATCGGCCAGAAATTTTTAGATACAATCTTTCGGCTCCATTCCATTGCTTCCCAATAAGGATAGCGCATAAAAATAATAAAAAAACTCGTAAACGAATATGCAACCGAAAGATAGATACCGGGAATAATTAACAAAATAAGACCCAGCAAAATCATGAAAAACGAAACTATTTGCGCAAG
Organism: Bacteroidota bacterium; assembly: GCA_029564465.1. Classification (GTDB taxonomy): domain Bacteria; phylum Bacteroidota; class Bacteroidia; order Bacteroidales; family ML635J-15; genus JAGOEF01. Next base: position 36,147 of record JAKQPY010000062.1, read on the forward strand.
AATTAATTCTCCAACAAACTGAAAACCTCTGAAAAATCTCTCGAAGCCCGGATTTTCGTCGCGCAAAATTTCGTTGGCCACAAAATACATTCCTGCCATAAAAACAGTTGAGAAAAGCGAATAAATCAATGAACCGGCATAGGGAATCACATTCATTAACAGCGATATGGCAACTATAATCGAAGAATAACCCAAAAAACCGCTCAGGTTGCGTTTGAACAAATCGAGGCCGGAAGAAAAATATTTACCAAACCGGAATTCATAGCCATTCTGAGCTATACCTGTAAGCAATGCGTCGTAGGAATTACTCATAGCTAAATTTCATTTTTAATTGCTACGGCTCCCTCACCCAACAACAAACCACGAACCACACGAGAGGGACTGGTTACCGGGTCGCAACCGGTAATCTCGTACCATCGTTCATCCATCTTTTGAATTGTTTTTTCATCCATACAAACCACATTAGGCCAATCTCTTACAAAATTATCCGTTTTTTCTGATTTTACAGTGGCATTTACAAAAAGGCAATTGCCTACAATTTTACAGTCGGCCGAAGGATCAATATTATTCAGGACATACCATGCCCGAAGTGCCGGAGTCAGTCCGGATAGATTCGTTTCGGCGAAAACAACCAATTTCATCTCATGGTTTTGGAATTGTGCCATAAACCTGTCTATTCTTTGTTCAAAGGATAAAGCATCTCCCATACCGAGGTATTCCATTTTTATTCCGCCATTATTTGATTCAACTGCAGATTTGGGCATTGTTGCATCAATCAGTAGCTTTCCGCCATAAGCAAAAGTATAGGCAGCATGATCGAGTACATCGGCCGGTCCGCGGGAAATTTCGGAGTCACGCAGCCAGTGTATCCGTTGCAGGATTTCAGGTAACCACATATCCTCGTTGTTGAAGTCAACATCGTCACTAACACAGACGAGTACTTTTGCAAACATCATCTGCCCGTTACCCAGCATTGAATGCATAATTTTAAAAGCATGCCCCGGATACCGTGTTTTCAATTTGAGAAAAACCAAATTATGGGCTACACCAAACCATGGCAGGTGCATGTCAATAATTTCTTCATGCATCAAACGCAAGGGGTGAACAAAGAATTTTTCGGTAGCCAGTGCCAGATAACGGTCTTCCATGGGTGGTACACCTACAATTGTTGCCGGATAAATGGCATTGCGCCGGTGAGTAATGCAGGTTACATGAAATACAGGATAGCTATCGGGGAGTGAGTACACTCCCGTATGGTCGCCAAAAGGACCTTCTGTCCTCATCGGTTCCGTTGGGTCAATAAATCCTTCGATAACAATATCGGCATCTTCAGGAACCTCGATATCCTGGGTAATACATTTCACCAATTTCACTCTTTTCCGGCGCATAAAACCCGCTGCAATAAACTCGTCGATACCATCGGGTAGTGGCGCCGTGGCTGCATAGGTATATACAGGATCACCGCCCAGAATAACCGCAACAGGCAATATTTTATTCTGTTGGCGGCATGCATCGTAATGTGCCGCTCCACCTTTGTGCAAGTGCCAGTGCATTCCGGTTGTATTTCGGTCGAAAATCTGCATTCGGTACATTCCCACATTTCTAACCCCGGTAACAGGATGACGCGTAATAACAACCGGAAGGGTTATAAACCGACCTCCATCGTTCGGCCAGCACTGCAATACAGGCAACATGCCAAGATCGGGATTGTTATGAATAACTTGCTGGCAAATAGCCTTACGCCGCCTAATCCTTGGAAGGTATGAAGCGCTTCGTAAAAGTGCGGGCAGAGAACTCAATCGTTGAGGTAGCGAAGATGCCGGGCGGGTCAGCTTTTTGAGCATTTTAATATATTGTGCGGGCAGTTCATCGAACGACTCGATATTCAGTGCTTGCAAGATGCGCTTTTCGGAGCCAAACGCATTGATAAGCAAGGGAAAGTCAGTTCCGTTGTTGGTGAACAGCAATGCTTTTCCACCATCGGGCATTTTCATAAACCGATCGGCAATTTCACTGATTTCGAGTATCGGGTTTACCGATGCCGGAATGGTAACAAGTTCACCCGAAGCTTCGAGCTCTCTGACAAATCGTTGCATCGGGCTCAATGGCTGATATTTATAAGTCAAACTTAAAGGTGAATCCGTTTTGATGCTTGCCACGCGATTCGATGAAGAAATTTCCAAACATTGCATTACCACTTATTTCGCCGCAAGTTACCAGCTTATGGTTCAATGAAACATCATAGATTTTATTGGTCCCCGTAGCTTTATCGGCTGTTTTTACCCAAAGCATTTCGCCTTTGGAAGAAAGCTTCATCACAAGCATCGCCGGTGTAAACGGAGCAAGCGAAAACGCATTGAACTGGGTTCCGTCTTTCAGTACAATATTATCATAGAAAAAACCTCCGGTGTAACAATTGCCTTCATTGTCAGCAACAATACTTAGAGGCCGGCTTGAATTTTTGCCAGTTGTAGTATAACACCAAAGTGGTTCATTCCCCCTAAACGACAACACATACCAGCTTTCGAGCAGACCGCCCTTATCGTTAAGCACCGCATTAATACGAGAAGTATCGCCAAATACCGAGAAGGCACCGGGCTGCTGTGGGAGATAAGCTCCTGTATAAAACCCGCACAAATACACCTGATCTTTGTTAAATGCGATATCGGTAACCTGAGCTTCTGAGATAGCCCTGTGTACTCTAAGAACATTTCCTTCGGCATCGAAGTAAGCTATATAAACGAATGCATCACCTGTAACAATGGTTTTCGCATTTTTCAGTTCTGCCACATCATAACATTTACCCGCAAAATCGGCTGAGCCATTCAATTCGCCGGTTATAGCCAGATCACCATATTGATTTACAGCAATGGCAGCAATGGTAATGCCTGTAACAAAACTATCACCTCCCGAAACATACTTGAGCCATTTGCATTTTCCATCTGCCGTAAACCGGGCTATATAATTATTTTTTTCGTGCGTTTTTTTCAGTATTTTACCATCGACTGATACCGTTTCTCGGAAAGCGCCTGCTACACAGATATCTTTTCCCGACACCGCCATATCGGCAGCAAACACGTCTAAGGAACCGGTAATTTCACGCGTCCACTTCACCGTTCCGGTTGCAGCAGAGACCGATGCCAGCAAGGCCATATAGTTTTCACCTGTATATGATATCGGAGTACCTGCAAAACTTAATGTCCTGGTATTTTGAGCAAATACAATCAACAGGCTGTCCATCAATTCAAGATTGCGAATCTGCATATCAGCCCGCTTCATCCATATTACTTCGTTGGTAACATCAAGTTTGGCAATAAATCCACCCCAGCGATCTTTATATTTGTAAGGTCCCATGAGTAAACTTTTGTTAAATTCACCAGCCAGATAGGTGTTACCGTCAGCATCGGTGCAAATACAATTCACACTACTGGAATAGGGGCTGCCAAATATTTTATGAACATCTGATGTGTATTGGGCTTGAACTGCAACAAATCCTGCAACAATAAAAAAGACCGAAAAAAGAAAATATTTCATAGCAATTGTATTTTGAGTGCAAATGTGCAAAAAAAATACCTTTTTTTAATAATTGACAGCAAATTATGTTCTTCCACTTTATCGGCCAAAATATGTGAAATCTCGCGCACATATTTTTGCAAGCCCTGTTCATTATTTTTACAATTGTTCGGGCTATTAATCAAAATCAAATTACCATACAAAATAAATCGCTTTGGGGTATCGTCCACAGCATGATATGGGAGTATGTAAAAAAATCGTACTTTTGCAAAAACAAAGAAAACTATGGGTTTCAGTATGTTTAAATTGCCGGGGTACAGTGTGTTTACCTACACACCCCGCTATTACGATGCCGAGAAGGAACGCAGAGAAAAGAGGCGTCGTGAACTGCGCATGGACTCGGGCAAAGAACCTTTCGACGACAGCAAGCCGGGAAATAAAATTAAGGGTAGTTTCAATTATATTATCGAACGGCGCAAAACACAACAAAAAACATCGCGCTTACGGTTTATCATCATTTTATCGACCCTTGCCTTGCTCGCCTATTTGATTCTTGAAGCCGATCTGAGCCGTGTTGTCATGTGGTTTAATCAATAGTACGGGGCTGGTTTATGTCAGATATTATTCGATTGCTGCCTGATGCAGTTGCCAATCAGATTGCCGCCGGCGAGGTGATACAACGCCCCGCTTCGGTAATAAAAGAGCTTGCCGAGAATGCGCTGGATGCAGGTGCCGGTGAGATACAAATCATACTGAAAGATTCGGGGAAAACTCTGATTCAGGTAATTGACAACGGCTGTGGCATGTCGGCAACCGACGCACGCATGTGTTTCGAGCGTCATGCCACCTCGAAAATACGAAACGCAAACGACTTGTTTGCCATAAAAACCATGGGATTTCGCGGAGAAGCAATGGCTTCGATTGCCGCAATCACCGAAACCGAAATGCGCACCAAGCGCCACGATCAGGATACAGGAACACGACTCATGATATCGGCATCTGAGGTGATACTTCAGGAAGCCTGCCAATGCGCTAACGGCACCAACATCATGGTCCGCAACCTGTTTTACAATGTTCCGGCACGCCGAAAATTTCTCAAGTCTGACCAAACCGAAATGCGGCATATCCTTGACGAATTTAACCGGGTAGCCATTCCCTCTCCTACTGTAAAATTCAGATTGGTTCACAACGACAACGAACTGGTTGTTGCTGAACCGGGCAATATCAGACAACGCATTGTGGGTTTGTTCGGGAAGCAAATAAACCAGCAACTGATTCCGGTACATGTCGAAACCAGCATTGTAAAAATAGAAGGCTTCATAGGGAAACCCGATAAAACACGGAAAACACCCGACGAACAATTCTTCTTTGTGAACAGCCGCTACATGCAGCACCCTTATTTCCGTAAAGCTGTGATGATGGCCTATGACAATATCATTCAGACCAATACCTACCCGTCTTTTTTTATATTTATGGATGTTGACCCATCGCAGATTGACATCAATATACATCCGACCAAAACCGAGATTAAATTTGAAGAGGAAAAAGCAATTTTCCAGATACTCAATGCTGCTGTAAAAGAATCGCTGGGGAAGTTCAATATCATGGCACCCATGGAGTTTAGCGAAGATATTACCCGTGATGTGCATTTCACGTCAACCACCGAATTCAAGCCACCGGTTATTTCGCTGAACCCCGATTACAACCCATTCGAAAAATCAAATTCAGTTCAAAAAGCAAAAAATTATTACGAGCATTTCGACAAGGGTTTTCATGAAACCGGAAAATCACAGACCAATTGGGAACTTCTGTATGAAGCTGCCCGGCGTGAGCCTTCGGCGGATTCTGAATTACCTGCTTCAACACAGACATCGCAAGATAGTAACGATTTTTTTCAGTTAAAGGAAAAATATATTCTCACGGCTGTAAAGTCGGGTTTGATGATGATTGACCAGGGACGTGCACATGAGAGAATTTTGTACGAAGAAATGCTGCTTCATATGCAGGACAGACGCTCTGCGACGCAAAAACAATTATTTCCGGAGCAAGTGGAGTTGAGTAATGCCGACCGCGCCCTGCTGGCCGAAATTTCGGATCAATTACTGGCCGTGGGATTCGACATCAGTTTTCTGGGTCGTAATACCATCGCTATTAATGGGGTACCTTCGGAGCTCACTTCAATCAATCCGGTGTCATTGTTCACCGAAATGCTCGAAACATATAAAGCCGTTGGCGAAAAATTACAGCTACCCTATCAAGAACGACTGGCTCTGTCGCTGGCCAAAACATCGGCAATACATTCGCAACGATCGCTTACCGCTGCCGAAATGAAAGATTTATTTTTCCGGCTCATGTCGTGCAAAAATCATAATTTTGCGCCCGATGGAAAAAAAATCATCGAGATTATCAGTATCGACGAAATTGCAAAAAAGTTTAACTAAGCTGTTTTATGAACCAATATAGCCCTGGAGGATTTTTAAGTTTGCCGCCGGTAGTAAAAAACCTGCTTATTATAAATGTTATTTTATTTATTGCTACGCTCATTCTCGAACGAACCGGCATCGATTTGTACCAGTATCTGGCAGTCCATAGCATTAAGAGTCCCGATTTCCGGCCCTATCAGTTGATTACCCACATGTTCATGCACGGGGGAATAGGACATATTTTCTTCAACATGTTTGCCTTGTGGATGTTTGGCCGTGTACTCGAAGATGTGTGGGGATCGCGCCGGTTTTTTGTTTACTATTTTGTAACCGGACTTGGAGCTGCATTTTTACATCTGCTCGTAAATTATATCGAAGTGCAGGCCCTGATGAAACAGATGAACCCTGCATTGGTTAGCCAGGTTCTCTCGGAAGGAGCCGATTTGTTACGCAGCGGACTTAATTACAGCGATTCGCTTGCCGGGAAACTCAACCTGATGCTAAACACTCCTACGGTGGGTGCATCGGGTGCAATATACGGATTGTTGCTTGCTTTTGGTTTTCTGTTTCCGAATGCAATTATTTACTTATATTTTGCCCTTCCCATAAAAGCCAAATGGTTTGTAATTTTGTATGGAGGTCTGGAACTTTATTTAGGATTTGCCAACAGGGCTGGCGACAATGTGGCACACTTTGCCCACCTTGGTGGAATGCTTTTTGGGCTGATATTCCTGCTAATCTGGAAAAAACACAAATTCAATCGCTGGAACTGATGAGCATTGTAAGCGAAATAAAAGCTTCATTCCGTAACGGTTCCGTCGTTACCCGCCTCATTTACATGAATCTGGCAGTATTTCTGGTTACGGGATTAAGTTTTGCCATAATTTTTTTATTAGACGGAAATATCGGAAATGTTCGGAAGTGGCTCGAAATACCGGCCGATTTCAGCTTGCTGCTCAGCCGGCCATGGACACTTATCACATACATGTTTACCCACTTCGGATTTCTTCACATTCTTTTTAATGTGTTAACTCTGTATTGGTTCGGCAAACTGTTTTTACAATACATGACACAGCGGCAGTTGTTGGGAGTTTACCTATCGGGAGGTATCTGGGGCGGATTGTTTTTTGTGTTATCCTATAATGTTTTTCCGGCCTTTAAAAGTGTTGTCGGCGAAGCCACCGCTGTAGGCGCTTCAGCGTCGGTAATGGCAATAATATTCACTGTTGCAACATTGGTTCCCAAACACGAAATACACATGATGTTTATAGGCAAGGTAAAATTGATATATCTGGCACTGGCAGTAGTAATTATCGATGTTGTAAGTATCCCTTACGGCAATGCCGGCGGGCATATTGCACACCTTGGCGGCGCCGCCTTTGGGGTGTTGTTTGCATTTCAATACCGAAAAGGACATGATATAGGTGCCTGGACTGTGAAAATTGTGGATTTAATAAGCCGTGTTTTCAGGAAAAAGGAAAATATCAGAGTTAGCAGTCGTAATCATTCAAAAGCCGGTTATAGCAAGCAAGCCGACATGGATTACAACGCAAAAAAGAAAGCTGAACAGGACGAAATAAACAGCATTCTCGATAAGGTGGCTCGTTCGGGTTATGGCAGCCTGACAGCCTCCGAAAAAGAAAAACTGTTTAAAATGAGCAGTAAAAAATAGATTCGTCTATTAATCACCAAATGGCTTTTCGTTAGAAAAATCGGGGCGGTATACCGTTGTGCTATCCAATTCCTGTAACCATCCCCGGTAAAAACCTAGCTCCTGCATAACTTCAACCAGATTCTCGTATTCACTGTGTGAAATACTCCGGTTGAGTTGCGGATGGTTTTCAACACGAGAGGTCGGATAATATTGCGACATCAACGAAATATGAAGTTTTACCGAAAATTCACTTGCAATAGTTTGCAATACGGTAATACTTTGATCCACTGCCCCTGGAAGTACCAGATGGCGCAGAATTATACCCGAAGCAGCCAGTCCGTTTTGGTCTACAATCAGACCGGTTCCTTTTTGCCTCAACATTTCACGAATAGCCTCAATGGCAACCGAAGGGTAATCGGGAGCATCGGAATATGCCATGGCAAGCTTAGCATCCATATATTTAAAATCAGGCAGGTACACATCAATCAGTCTTTCAAGTCCGCGAAGGCTTTCCACATTGTCGTATGCATTGGTGTTGTAAACAAAAACAGGATTTCGACCAGTCGCCTTTATTCCCCTGATAATTGCACACATTTGTGGAATGCAATGCGAAGGAGAAACAAAGCCCACGATATTTTCGGTAGTATCGAGAACACTGCAAATGCGCGAAACTAACTCATTATAATCCGACGGTCCCGGTAAATTACCATCCGAGTTTTCCGAAATATCGCAGTTTTGACAATACATGCATTGCAGGTTACAATGCGGAAAGAAAACATTACAAATGCCTTTACTGCCGGATATTACCTCTTCCTCTCCCTTATGTATGCATACCGACGACACCCGGAACATGGCATCACAACCACAATACCCTGTTTCGCCTTCCATGCGGTTAACCCCACATTTGCGCGGACACAGGGTGCAGTGTGACAGCATTTCTATTTCGGAGGGTAAATACAAAAATCAATATTTTAAATTAATCCGGAATTTCGTTACTTGTAGTCAAGGGTTTGCAACACCCCCTCAACCAGTTCGGGCTCAAAACCTTTTCCAAACATATAACGCAATATCTTTTGTGAATATTCGAATGGGCTGGGCGCTTCCATTTTCCGTTGCAAAATCAGCATTTTAATGGTTTTGGCATACTCGGTTTCATCAATTTGAGCAAGGGCATCTTCGATAGCGGCGGCAGGAATTTTCTTCATATTTAGTTCGTACCTGATTTTAATCCGCCCCCAACGGTTAAAACGAAATTTATCCATCGCAAAGGCCAAAGCATAGCGTGCATTGTCGATAAATTTTTCATCGGTGAGTTGTGCCACAATTTCGTTGCGCTGTGTATGCGTTAATTCGTACTTTTTAAGGTACAGCAGCACGTCGTAGCTGCATTTTTCGCTTTTTCCGCACAACCAGCGTGCATTCTCATACGCCTGTCTTACATTTTCGTCTGACATATTATTCGGTTTCGATAGTTACATAATAGCCCTGATGGTTACGCACATTGAGTGCATTTCCATCTTCAAAAATCAGGTATTGCCCTTTAATTCCCACAAGCCTCGAAATGAAATCCTTGGTATTGTCGAGTTTCAGCGTGCTCCGATACGGGGCCTCCCTGAACACCGGATACACCAGAGTGGTTATACTGTTATCGGTGGTTACAAACTGACGGAGTTCAATGGGCAATAATTCGGCCAGCTCCTTTTTGCGTGCCGGTAAGTCAATTTCGTGAGTCGTTGCATTAAGCATTGCTGCGAGGTTGGTTTTATCGGAAACGTATTTTTTCAGTTCCACTTCGATTAGCCCGGCCAACTGGCGGTATGGTGTTCTGGCAAGTTTTACAGCCGCAATGGCCCCCTGATCAATCCAGCGCGTGGGTATCTGGGTGTGCCGTGTTACCCCTACTTTCAGATTTCCGGTTACTGCAAGATACACAATATGGTCGATGAGGGCATTTTTCTTCGACCATTCCATGTCGCGCGAAATACCTTCATGCGACAAATCAAGTTCCGGGTGTAATACCCCCCTGTCGGTTTCGGGTAAGCTCGTATAGCAGGTGTAGCAATAGCCATTGTGAAACGATGTTTTGGTTTTACTTCCACAATGCACACAGTGTATCGTACCTTGAAAAAAAATACGCAGGGTTTTGCCAATGATGTCATTCAACGTAATGCGATCAGGTTCCGACACCAGATAATAGCTTACAGGCGTGGTCGCACGGGCTTCCATCTTCAGCAAATTTCCATCGAACAGTATTTTTCTATTGCTCATTCCACCTTGTATTGTATGCTGCTAAGATACGCTTAACTCTCAACAATGCCAGATTTTTTATCGGGGGATGCCAAAATTATTCTATTTTTGAAAAAATGTTTGCATTATGCCTTTGATAAATTCGATACTGAATCTGGTGAATTTTGGCCGGCTCGAAGAAATTGAATACTTCAGGCGTCATGCCGAAGAAATTCAGGAAAATCAATTTAAGCAGCTGATACAAAGTGCGTCCGATACAGTATTCGGGCAAAAATACCACTTTGATGAAATAAAAAGTCGCCACGAATTCAGCTCCCGAGTCCCCGTGCACGATTATGAAAAGCTAAAACCCTATATTTTCAGGATTATGCACGGTGAACAAAACATTTTGTGGAATACCGAAACCAAATGGTTTGCAAAATCGAGCGGGACTACCTCCGATAAAAGTAAATTCATTCCAATCACGCGCGAATCGCTAGAAAATTGTCATTTCAGAAGTGGTAAGGATATTTTTGCCATGTTCACAAGCAGTTACCCCGACACCAATATTTTTAGCGGGAAAACACTGACACTGGGAGGCAGTACCAGCATCAATTCGCTCAGCGAAAATTCATATTACGGTGATCTTTCGGCGGTTTTAATACAAAATCTGCCATTCTGGACCTATTTCAAAAGGGTTCCCAGTCCCGAAATTGCTCTGATGCAAGAATGGGAGTCGAAAATGCAAATGATGGTGGAAACGACCATAAATAAAAATGTAACCATTCTGGTAGGTGTACCTTCGTGGTTTTTAGTACTCCTGAAAAAAGTGATTGAAACTACCGGTGCCAGAACCATACTCGATGTATGGCCAAATCTGGAGTTATTCATCTATGGTGGCATTAATTTTCTTCCATATGCCGATGTATACAGGAGTCTCATACCATCGGAACAGATGAAATACCTCGAAACCTATAATGCCTCCGAGGGATTTTTCGGGATTCAGGATGACCTGAACCGCGACGACATGCTGCTGATGCTGGATTACGGTATATATTATGAATTCATGCCGATTGAGCACTCGGGAGAAATGTCGGAAAAAATAGTAATGCTTGAGGATGTGGTTCCTGGTCAGAACTATGCCATGATAATTTCGACCAACGGAGGCCTTTGGCGATATTTAATTGGCGACACGGTCTGTTTCACATCTAAAAATCCGTATAAAATAAAAATCACAGGGCGCACACGACATTTTATCAACGCTTTTGGAGAAGAACTGATTATAGACAATGCGCAGATGGCCATTAAAGAAGCCTGTGCACGCACGGGAGCACAGGTACTCGAGTTCACTGCTGCACCGGTATTTATGGATAAGGAACACAAAGGCTGTCACGAATGGTTATTCGAGTTTGGGAAAAAGCCCGATTCGATGGAAAAATTCATGTACGTGCTCGATATCGAACTACAGCATTGTAATTCGGACTACGAAGCCAAGCGGTATAAAAACATGACCCTCGAGTTCCCTTGTTATCACATTCTAAAAGATGGTTGTTTCATGCATTGGCTGCAATCGAAAGGCAAACTCGGCGGACAGAATAAAGTACCACGGCTGTCGAACTCCCGGACTTACGTTGAAGAACTTCTTGCAATAAATCAGCAGATATAAGCTGTGTTAGCTATAGTCGTTTAAGCTGCTGCAGGTACATCTGTATAGCGTTCTCGAGACCAAAGTATAAGGCATCGGCTATCAGTGCATGACCAATTGAAACCTCGAGTAATCCAGGAATACTGTCACTAAAAAACTTCAGGTTTTCGAGACTCAGATCGTGGCCGGCATTCAAACCCAGACCCATGCTTCCGGCAAGTCCGGCAGCCTTTACAAAAGGCTCAACCGCCTCGTAACGGTTGAAGCTATAATTGGCAGCATATGGCTCGGTATAAAGCTCAACCCGGTCGGTTCCGGTTTCTGCAGCATACTTCAGGGTTTCGGGATTCGTGTCGACAAATATTGAAGTTCTGACACCTTCACCATGCATTCGTTTCACGATTTCCTTTAAAAACCGGAGATTCGACTTTGTATCCCATCCCGAATTCGAAGTAACCACATCGTGGGCGTCGGGAACAAAAGTAACCTGTGCGGGATGCACAGCCCCAACCAGTTGGAGAAATGACTCCGATGGGTATCCTTCGATATTAAATTCGGTCATTATCAGAGGCTTCAGATCGTAAACATCCTGATATCGGATATGGCGTTCGTCAGGGCGGGGGTGAACAGTAATTCCCTGAGCTCCAAATTGCTGGCATTTAACAGCCGCCAGACAAACATCGGGAACATTTCCACCCCGGGCATTGCGTAGGGTAGCAATTTTATTTATATTTACACTTAATTTGGCCATCGGTTTTTTATTATTTTGGCCACAAATTTAATAATTGTTTTTGTGCTTCGATAAAACAAAACCGTGATATGCTCGCACACGACCTTATTTCGGAAACTGTTCCAAGCCTAAGAACTTCCGATACCGGAACTCAGGCTCTTAACCTGATGGAAACTTATAAAGTTTCACATCTGCCGGTGGTGAACAATGAAGAATTTCTCGGTCTTATTTCGGACAGCGACATATATGACCACGAAAATACCGACGACCCCATTGGAAATCACAACCTGAGTCTGGTAACTCCCTTTGTATTTGCAGGACAACACATCTACGAGGTTATTGAGTTGCTCGACAGATTGCAGATTAGTGTGGTGCCTGTACTTAACCGTCAAAAGCACTACCTTGGCGTAATTACAGCACGCGATTTGGTTCAGGCCTTTGCCAAAATGGCCACAGTTCACAAATCGGGAACCATTCTGGTACTCGAAATGAATATTCACGATTACTCATTGAGCCAGATTGCACAGATTGTTGAATCGAACAACACAAAGATTCTCAGTATGTACGTTTCGGCCAACGACGATACTACCAAGATAAATATTACCCTAAAACTCGACTCAACCGATGCTGCTGCAGTAATTCAAACTTTCGAAAGGTATAATTATACCATTTCGGGTCGTTTCCTGAGTGAGGAAAACGAAAAAATCACCCTGTTCGACCGATACCAATCCTTGCTGAATTACCTGAATATGTAAGGGTGAAAACAAAAATCTGCATTATCGTTGTTTTGATTGCCTGCACCGGGTTGGTTGCACCCATTAAGGCTCAGCGAATGGTTATCGACAGTATCAGGTTGCAGGGCAACAATAAAACACAAGGTGAAATAATTTTCGCAGAATTAAGTTTTGCTCCCGGCGACAGCCTTACTTCGACAATGCTCGACCGGGAAGTAATTGTTTCGGAAAATAAACTCCGGTTACTCGGTTTATTTAATTTTGTAAACATCACTTATCAGGCAACCAATTCGGAGCATGTATGCGTTATAGTTGACCTTGTTGAACGCTGGTATGTGTGGGTATATCCTATTTTGGAGATTGGGGATATCAACCTCGATACTTATATTTTGAATCAGGAATATACCCGCATTAACTATGGAATTTCGTTTGAGCGACACAATCTGTTTGGTAAAAACCAACTGATAAAAGCAAAACTACGCCTTGGTTTTAAGGAACAATACTCTGTTTATTATTCTAACCCGGTATGTCAGGGTAAAAAAAACCTGGGGTACTTTGCCGGAGTTGATTTTTTCAGGATGAAGGAAGCAGTAGTCGCTACCGAAAACTTCAAACCCGTTTATTACAAATCGCCCGGCCAAAACCAGTATATCTTCCACTACCTGAACGCATCGGCAGGTATGGGATTAAAGCTTGCCGGTTCAACGAATCTGAAGGTAAAATTGGCATACCACTATTATTTCTGCGACATCGATTATCCTGATTTCGGCAGTAACAATTTCAGATTTCCCGAAGCATCCTTGAAAATCGAATCGGATCACCGTGACAACAAATATTTCCCAAGTTCAGGATATTTTATAAGTTTCGAAATTTCGAAATATGGTTTTTTCAAGTATCCTGATATTAACAGCACCGATCTGTTGATTTTCGATTTGAAATTCGATGCACATGTTCGTCTTGCAAAAAACATTCTGGCAGGAACCCAGACCCACTGGGTTTACCAGAACAGTGGAACGGAACACACAAATTTCTGGTTATACCGGAGTATTGGTTACGAAAATTACCTGCGTGGAGCTGATAATATGATAATAAATTCAGCGCTGTATGCCTATGCAAAAAATTCAATTCGTTTTACGCTGTTCCATCGCGACCGCAGCGAAATGCACCTGACTGGTCTGCGACAATTCGATCTTTTCCATCTTTCACTTTATGCCGGTGCCTTTGCCGATATTGCCATCGCAAAACCTTACGGGCTCATCGTCGGAACCGGTGCTGGTTTCGATTTAGTCACATACTACGACCGGGTTTTAAGTCTGTATTACGCCTACAACAATGTAACCAAAAACTTTAATATATTTGTCCAGTTCAAGTCTCCAATAATTAAACAATACTAAGTATGAAACTGGCTGTTTACGGCAGAAATTTTCCGAAAAAATTCAACGGTGTCGCCATTCAGTTTTTCGAGTTGCTTCGGACAGCCGGCATTCAGATTTACATTAATGAAAAATTTCACGATTTTATTTCGGTAAATCTTGCTTATAAGTTACCGGTCGAAGGGGTCTATCAACAGCATCTGGCAGCCGATATTAATTTCGATATGCTGATTAGTATTGGTGGTGACGGCACCTTTCTCGAAGCGGTAACATTGATTTACAACCGGGACATTCCTGTTTTGGGAATAAACACCGGCAAACTGGGATTTCTGGCAACGGTGAGTCACGATCAGGTAATAGGAGCTGTTAATCAGATTGTAGAAAAAAAGTACAGCCTATCGAAACGTTGGTTGCTGGGTATGGAAACCGGTTGTGAAATACTCTCACCATACAGTTTTGCGCTCAACGAGTTTACGATTCAAAAATTACACATGCTTAACATGATTAAAATCAAGGTGTTTTGTAACGATGAATTTGTAAATACTTACTGGGCCGATGGCATCATTATAGCAACACCGACAGGGTCAACTGCCTATTCGCTGAGCTGCAATGGTCCGATACTATCACCCGAAAGCGATTGTTTTCTGATTACTCCGATTGCAACGCACAATCTGAGTGTACGTCCACTGGTAATACCAGCCAATGCCACCATCAGACTCCAAGCCGACGGCCCCGTAAAAGAGTTGCTTGCCACACTCGATTACAGGTCACAGGCTGTAAAGTCAAATACAGAGTTTACGATAAAAAAATCAGAATTTCATATTAATGTTGTAAATTTGTCTCAAAATTATTATTTTAGCACCCTCCGCGAGAAGTTGATGTGGGGTGTTGATGTGCGGAATTAAATATTAAGGTATTTGTTGATATTACTGTATTTTGAAATAAACCGGTTATGAAAAAAATAACAATTTTTCTTATTTTCAGTGTTTTTTGTTCGTTTGCGTTACATGCGCAATTGGGTACCCATTGGAAAAAAATCCGCCATGAAGCCATTGTCGGGTTCGGCGCCACTAGTTTTTTAGGTGAATTGGGCGGGGCCAATCAGATTGGGACTCACTTTATCCGCGATTTCGAATTTAAATCGACCAAAGGGCTTTTCGAGGTAGGTTATCGCTATAAACTGGAAGAAGACTGGGCAATTAAAGGAGCCATATGGTATGGTTGGGTTTCTGGAGCAGATAGTCTCACTCAGGAGATTCACCGCAGAAACCGCGATCTCAGTTTCAGGTCTCCCATTGTTGAACTTACCGCAAACATTGAGTATTCAATAATCAACGAGAGATACGGGCACCGATACGATTTGAGGAGAATAAAAGGTAAAAAAAATACCCCGAACCTTTACGTATTTACCGGAGTGAGTGCTTTTTACTTTAATCCCAAAGCAAAATACACCGATGGGGAATGGTATGCATTACAACCATTGGGAACCGAAGGACAGGGCAGGGTACCCACACGCGAAAAATACAGCCGTATTGCCATGGCGATTCCGGCCGGTATTGGGATGAATTATATGCTCGACCGTAATTGGGGAATAGGCGCAGAACTTGGTTTCCGCTACACCTTCACCGATTATATGGACGATGTAAGTACAACCTATGTTGACAGTAATCTGTTTAATGATGACCCGATTGCCCAGTATTTTCATGATCCGACCAACGGAACCTGGGTAGGTGCCGGGACATTAAACCAGCGTGGAGACGATCACTACAACGATTTTTACATGTTCCTGTCGGTAAATGCCAGCTATAAAATCAGACCGCGTCAACCGGGCTTACCTAAATTTTAATACCATTGTAATTTTTGCAGACTTTATACGTTGTTGGTTTAAGAATTCTATTAAGATGAAAAACTTTCTGGTATGAAGTCTGTTAATTTTGTTATCATTATCACCTGTATTGTGATTGGCTTTGAGGCTGTTACACCGGCAAAAGCACAGCGTAGTGGTGCCGGAGAACTGGGTGCTATGGGCGGAGCATCTTACTATATGGGTGACATAAACCTTGCCCTGCCTTTTTATCAGCCCCAATTAACCCTGGGTGCTTTCTACAAACATCATTTGAATTCGAGATTGAGCCTCAGGGTCGGTTTCTACGTTGCTTCGCTTGCAGCCAGTGATCAGGATTTCGATTCGTATTACCAACAATTGCGCAATCAAAGTTTTTCGACTAACCAAATGGAAATTTCGCTGCAAACTGAATTCAATTTTTTGCCCTATCTGGTTGGCGAAATGAAGAAGCGTAACTACACCCCATATCTACAAACCGGACTAACTTATTATCTGACACCGCTTTCGCAGGATGTCGCAGGGCTGGCTATACCGGTTGGGTTTGGATTCAAGGTAAATATTTCGCGCAGGATGATTCTTTGCGCAGAATGGTGTTTCAGGCGCACATTTACCGATTTACTCGATAACACAACCGGTGAAGACCTGTACCAATATAATAACCGGGAACGGACTCCTTATAATTCGACGACGGGGATCCGACAAAACGGATTTGCCATGAACAAAGACTGGTACTCATATGCATCACTTGGATTGTCTTACGCATTCAGCTGGGGTGGATTTCCCTGCCCGGCATACGATGTTTATTAAACCAGGCCATGAGTAAACTTTCGGAAATTGATAAGACCAGACTTCCTGCCCATATAGCTATAATTATGGACGGGAACGGCCGCTGGGCAAAAGAACAAGGCAAAAACCGTCTTTTCGGGCATCAGCAAGGGGCAAGAGCAGTAAAAAGCGCGATTATCGGAGCACGTGAAGCAGGAATTAAATACCTCACACTATATGCTTTTTCGACCGAAAACTGGAATCGACCCGAAGACGAAGTCAAAGGACTGATGAACCTTCTGGTAACCTCGATCGAAAAAGAGCTTGCCGAATTGCACGAAAATGGGGTACGTCTGATAATCCTGGGTGATTTGAGCCGGCTTAGCAATAAAGTACGTAAAAAAGTTGAATTTGCAGTAACCAAAACTGCCTCCAACACCGAACTCAGCCTTCAGGTTGCCCTAAGTTATAGTGGTCGCTGGGAAATTGCAACTGCAGCACAACGAATTGCTGCCGATTGTATTGAAGGCAAAATTACACCTGCCGATATCACCGAAACATCGTTCCAGCAATATCTATCCACTGCAGGTATTCCCGATCCTGAACTCATGATAAGAACCAGTGGCGAAATGAGAATCAGTAATTTTTTATTGTATCAGTTAGCCTACTCCGAATTGTATTTCCCCTCGCTCCACTGGCCTGAATTTACTAAAGAAACCTTGTTCGAAGCTATAATTAATTATCAGAACCGCGAACGACGTTTCGGAAAAACAAGTGAACAAATAAAAACCTAATTTTGCCGCATGAAAAAGATTGGATTACTCTTGTTGGTTATGTGCTTTGCGTTTTCGATGCAGGCTCAGGATGAGATTACCGCTCAACCAAAAAAAATTGATTATACCGAACCGGCAGAATACGAAATTGGCGGAATTCAGATCAGCGGAATCCGGTACCTTGACCCAAACGTGTTGATTCATCTGACAGGCCTTCAGGTGGGCGATGTTATAATGATACCCGGTGACGAAATCACAAAAGCCATCAATAAACTTTGGGAGCAAGGCCTGTTTTCGGAAGTGAAAATAAGCCTGATTAAAGTGGTTAACAATAAAGCTTTCATTGATATATATCTGCAGGAACGCCCTCGTTTATCAAAGTACGCTTTTAGTGGTATCCGAAAATCGGAGGCCGACGATATCAAAGAGCAGATAAAACTGGTTCGTGGAAGTCAGGTTACCGAAAACACCTTGCTGACCACAAAAAACATTGTAATAAATTACTTCATCGACAAAGGATTTTATAACGTTGATGTTACTATCGATCAGGAACCTGACACGACAATGGTTAACCATATCATTCTCAAAATAAACATCAACAAGAACGAAAAAATTAAAATCAACGATATACACTTCTCAGGAAATGTTGCTATAGGTCACGAAAAGAAATGGTATAATTTTTACCGTTCGCCCGAAAAAATTGCAGATTCCCAGTTGAGGAGAGCTATGAAAGAAACCAAAGAAAAGCGCTGGTATAACATCTTCAAAGCCTCGAAAATGATGGAGGATAAATACGAAGAGGATAAAACAAAAATTATTGCAAAATACAATGAGCTGGGGTTTCGCGATGCCCGGATTATTTATGATTCTATTGTACGACACGACAATCAGACCATCGATGTGTTTATAGGCATCGAAGAAGGACCCAAATATTATTATCGCAACATCACATGGCTTGGAAATACCAAGTATTCTTCAGAGATTTTGTCTCAGGTACTGGGTATAAAAAAAGGAGATGTTTACAATCAGAAATTACTTGACGAAAAATTGTTGTACGATCCACAAAGCGTATTTTCGCTGTATCAGGACAACGGATATTTATTTTCGAGTATCACACCGGTGGAAACATATGCCGGAAACGATTCGCTCGACATTCAGATGCGCGTTTACGAAGGAAAACAGGCACGCATTAACCGTGTAAGTATTTCGGGGAATACCCGTACCAACGACCGCGTGGTTATGCGAGAAGTACGTACATCGCCCGGAAGTCTTTACAAACGCAGCGAAGTGCAACGCACCATACGTGAATTTGCCCAGTTGGGATATTTCGATCCCGAAAAACTGAATGTTGATTTCAATCCCGACCCGGCAAAAGGAACCGTCGATTTGGAATACCTTGTCGAAGAGAAACCCTCGGACCAGATTGAATTATCGGGTGGTTGGGGAGCCGGGATGATCGTTGGTACATTGGGATTATCGTTCAATAATTTCTCGTTACGCAATATTTTCAACCCATCCTCCTACCGACCGCTCCCAAGTGGTGACGGGCAACGTCTTAGCCTCAGGGCACAGGCCAGCGGACTGTGGTATCAGAATTACAGTTTCATGTTTGTGGAACCCTGGTTGGGAGGTAACAAACCCAATTCGCTTACTACATCGGTATATCATTCAATTACTACCAACGGAGCTACCGACGAAGAAGAGCGCACTTCGTTTAAGGTTACCGGAGCAGCCTTTGGACTGGGACGAAGACTGGCATGGCCTGATGATTATTTTACACTCTATAACGAACTCAGTTACCGGTACTACGACATTAACAACTATTCAGGCTTCCTTTATAAACAGGGGCATTCAAACAATATTTGCTTCAAGACTGCAGTAAGTCGTGCTTCCAGCGGGCCCAATCCAATTTTCCCCACGGTAGGCTCATCGTTTAGTTTTTCGGTTGAACTCACCCCCCCATATTCAGCGTTTCAGAATGCAGACTATTCAACAATGAGTGCAACTGAAAAATACAAATGGATTGAATATCACAAGTGGAAGGTCAGCGGCTCGTGGTTTACCACCTTGTTGGGCAGCAAATCGGGCGACTCGCGCGCATTGGTTTTGCTCACCAAATTCGAAGCAGGAATACTCGGGTACTATAACAGAAAATTGGGACCATCCCCGTTCGAAGGTTTTCAGCTTGGAGGCGACGGATTATACGGTTACAACCTGTATGGCCGCGAAACTATTGGTATGAGGGGCTATTTAAATAACTCATTGACTCCTGAAGACGGGGGGAATGTATATGATAAATTTACTCTTGAGTTGAGGTATCCTCTCTCGCTGAACCCTACTGCGACATTGTTTGCACTTGCTTTTGTTGAAGCAGGGAATGCCTGGTACGACATTAAAAAATTCAATCCGTTCGATGTTAAAAGATCTGCCGGTGTGGGTGTCAGAATTTATATGCCTATGATTGGTATGCTGGGCGTTGACTGGGGCTATGGTTTCGACGAAATTCCCGGAGTAACTGGTTCTAATGGCAGTCAGTTTCATTTTGTAATTGGACAAACATTTTAATTTTTTAATTTTGGCGTATATTTTGTAATTGAGACATCGTTCAATAATGTTAAACTAAAATATCAGGACCATGAAACGTTCATTAATAATTATCTCGCTGATGCTTTTTGCAACAGCAACATGGGCACAAAAATACGCCTACGTCGACACTGAGTACATTCTCAACAATATTCCACTGTACGAATCAGCTCAGCAACAACTCAATGAGATGTCGGAGGATTGGAAGGCCGAAGTTGATGCAATGCAAACCCAGGTTGATAAAATGTATAAAGACTTTCAGGCTGAAAAAGTCCTTCTTACCGATGAATTGCGTAATAAACGAGAACAGGAAATTCTTGCAAAAGAACGTGAGATGCGTGATTTACAGAAGAAATATTTCGGTCGCGATGGTTTACTGTTTAAAAAAAGACAGGAGTTGGTGAAGCCAATTCAGGATGATATTTACAATGCGGTTAAAGAAATTGCCGTCGAAGGAAGTTATGCGGTAATATTTGATACTGCCAACAGTATGAACATGCTCTATACCGATCCAAAATACGACAAAAGCGATGAAGTTCTGAAAAAATTGGGTTATAAAAATTAATAATTATATTTGCTCACTAAATAATACTTACTATGAAAAAACTTATTCTGATATCGTTGGCACTGATTCTGGTAACACCGATATTTTCGCAAAAAACCAAATATGGGCATGTAAATACAGCGACCTTGTTCGAAGCTATGCCGGAACGTGCTGAAGCAAAAACAGCCCTGGAGCAATATGCAAAAGAACTCGAAGACCAGTTACAGGTGATGTATCAGGAATATGAGAAAAAAATGAACGACTACAAAGCCGGAGCCGAAACTATGTCGCCGGCAATTAAGCAAAACAAAGAGAAGGAATTGAAAGACCTCGAATCGAGAATTCAAACTTTTCAATACAATGCCCAGACCGATTTGCAAAACAAAGAACAGGAATTACTGGAACCCATCTATACAAAAATTAAGGACGCCATAAAATTGGTGGGTGACGAAAATGCCTTCATGTATATTTACGATGTTAGCACCCTGCTTTATTATTCTGACCAAAGTATTGATGTAACCGATTTGGTAAAAGCCAAGCTGAAAATTAAATAGTCCTGATAAAACCAAAAGCAGACCATCAAAATGATGGTCTTTTTTTCGCATGAATGCAAAGCAACCCATAGGAGTTTTCGATTCCGGTATTGGTGGCCTGACAATACTGAAATCGCTCATCGATAGTATGCCATTCGAAAGCTACATCTACCTTGGCGACAGTTTACATGCACCTTATGGAGAAAAACCCACCGAAGAAATTATTGCACTGAGTAATACTTGTGTAAAATACCTGATTGACCATGGGTGTAAAATAATTGTAGTTGCCTGCAATACTGCAACCGGAGCAGCCATTAACCAACTCAGGCAACGCTATCCGGCAATAGCCTTTATCGGATTAGAACCCGCAATTAAACCGGCATGTCTTGCCACAAAAACCGGTAATATCGGTGTATTGGCTACCGAAGGCACGTTTAAGGGTTCGCATTTTAAAACGACCAGCGAAAAATACAATGCCTATGTAAACATACATACCCAGATTGGCTATGGACTGGTTGATCTCGCTGAATCGAATCAGATTGAAACTATCCAAACCAGGGTTTTATTAAAAAGCTATATTGACCCACTTATCGAAAAAAATATAGACCAGTTGGTACTGGGATGTACCCATTATCCTTTTTTTCACCACATAATTTCGGAATTGTGCGGCCAGGAAATACGCATTCTTGATTCGGGAGATGCGGTTGCACGCAGGACAAAAGACGTACTGATGACAAACGGGTTATTAAATACGGATCGCAACATCGGGGATTGCCTGATTTTGACCAGTGGAAGCCTTGATTCCATAAAAACAACCTGGTACAACCACCGTGGAAATATTGACGGCAGCTACCGTTTTGAACAGGTTAAGCTTCAATATGTATAAAATGGAAAACCTGAAACGATTTATTTCGTAAAGTCTTACGTAATATTTTTTTTATGAATTGTGTTATTATTGACGACGACAACCTATCGAGAAGCCTCATAGAATCTTACATCGAAAAGACCAATACACTCCGGCTCGGCGGCTCATTCTCGAATCCTGTTGAAGCATTGCAATCGATTAGTTCCGACCAAAGTATCGATTTGTTATTTCTCGACATTATGATGCCCGAGATGAATGGTATTCAGATTCTCGACAAGTTAAACGGCCGAAAACAGGTAATCGTAATTTCTGGAAAAAAAGAATTTGCACTCGAAACCTTTAGCTATAATGTTACTGACTATCTGCTGAAACCAATAAGCTATGAGCGTTTTTTCAAGGCGGTTGAGAAAGCATACGAAAGAAATCGGGAGGCACAAGTGGCAAAGAACAGCGAGGACTTTTTGGTAAAAAAGGGCATGTCGTATTGCAAGGTAAAGCACACTGATATCATTGCCGTAGAAGCGGCCGAAGAGATTTCATATATTTATACTGCCGATGACCGGCATAAGGTAATGGGTTGCATCGACGATATTGCTTCGTTTTTGCCCCCCGGCTTGTTTTGCAGGCCCCACGAAACGTATCTGGTTAATCTGAAGAAAATTAAAAACTACAACACAGAATTCATCGAAATTGAATTCTTAAATTCCATGAAAAGCATACCTTTGTCGCTGATGACTTTGCCTGTACTGATAGAAAAAATCGGGATGGCAGGATAATAATCAGTGTATGGCCTCCAGCAGAGAACTTTTTCTTACATATTTAGGACAAACATCGCCGGCACCCATGCTGCTCGAAATTGAATCGGCATCAGGGGTGTTCCTTACCGATATTTCCGGAAGGAAATACTTCGATTTAATTTCGGGGGTTTCGGTTAGCAATACGGGGCATAATAATCCCCAAATTATTGACGCTGTAAAAAGCCAGGCAGAAAAACACATGCACCTGATGGTATATGGGGAATTTATTCAGGCGCCACAGGTTAATCTTGCAAACAAGCTATGTTCCCTCCTACCCGACCCTCTCAACTCGGTCTATTATGTGAATTCGGGTAGCGAAGCCATCGAAGGTGCCGTTAAGCTGGCCAGGAGGCACACCCGCCGACACCAAACCATCAGCTTTCGTAATGCATACCACGGAAGCACTGCCGGAGCATTATCGTTATGCGGCAACGAAGATTTCAAAAACTCATTCAGGCCCTTAACTCCCGGGGGATACATCGCCGAAATGAATCAGGATGCATCAATAGAAGCCATCAGCGAAAAAACAGCCTGTGTGGTTATTGAGCCTGTTCAGGCTGAGGCCGGAATTGTTATTCCCAACACAGAATTCATGAAAACCTTGCGGCACCGCTGCAATCAAACCGGAACGCTTCTGATTTTCGATGAGATTCAAACGGGTTTCGGACGTACCGGAAAACTGTTTGCTATGGAGCATTTTAATGTTGTACCTGATATCGTTTGTTTTGCAAAAGCCTTTGGAGGAGGTATGCCCCTGGGCGCATTTGTTGCGAACCGATTGGTGATGAACAGCTTTATGACCGACCCGGTGCTGGGTCATATAACTACATTCGGAGGGCATCCCGTGAGTTGCGCTGCTGCAATGGCATCGCTCAACATAGTGGTTTCGGAAAAACTCGCTGACCGTGCAGCAAAAACAGAAATTCTTTTCAGGGAATTATTAATCCATCCTTCGATAAAAGAAATACGTGGTTTGGGATTGCTATTGGCCGTAGAACTGGGTTCTTCTGAAAAAGTGCAGCAATTTATCCGTAAAGGCCTTGAAAATGGTATTGTAAGCGACTGGTTCATATTTCATGATACCGCTTTTCGCATTGCCCCGCCACTGAATATTTCTGATGATGAAGTGCATATTGCGTGCAGGCTGGTTTTAAAAACCCTCGACGATATCAGCTAAGGTCGATTATTTTCTAAGTAACAACATTAAATCTTCGGGCTTCAATCCAAATGCTTCAACAGTGTGGTGCGCCTGCATGTAAAACATCTCTCGCTTACTGAGCATTTTGTCAATGTAAGCTTCTAAATCTCTTTCTGATACATCATTTAACAATGGCCTTTGGACACCCGAAACCGCAAGGCGGCTAGCCAGTGCTGCGGTTGTCATTTTCAGGTAGACACTTGTTCCAAAATTATTCATCAGGCTGATATTATCGAAAAAACATGGTGTTCCTCCGCCGGTTGCTACTACCTGATATTTTTGGGTAACAATTGCTTTTAGTATTTCTCGCTCCTGAATCCGGAATTCTTCCTCACCCTGAGCAATAATGAAATCAGCGACTGAAATTCCTGATTTTTTGGTAAATGCCACATCCATATCAACACAATGATATCCGATACGGGAAGCCATTTTTTTTGCCATGGTAGTTTTACCACAGCCCATAAAACCAATCAGAAAAATGTTTTCGGGATAACTATTCAAAATCGAGACTCATTTGTTTCGGGTCAACCGGAGGGCTTTGCTTGTCGATAATCTCTGCTTTGATTTTCGAAGTTTTTACAGTAACAGTCGGTCTTTCGGGCTCCTGATCAGTGATAGCCTGTTCAACGGTAACTTCATTAGAATCAATATCATTTTCTTCACCGGAGCTATCGGCTTCTTCGGTTTCGTCGTCACCATTATCGGGAAATTCTTTCTGTAGTGGTTCGGTGAATGCTGCTTTTTCGATTTCGAAGGTCGAAAGTCGTTTACCTTTTGCCTTGATACCTTTCACCGCAATAAACTCTTCAGCATCGATGATTTCCCCGGGACGCTCGGCATGCTTTCCGGTAAACGTCAGAGACACCTGCGGGAACATGTCATCGTTGAGCATAACCAGACGTGAGCCCTCATCTTCGGGAAGAAAACTCGTTTCCTTCGAAGTCTCGTCGAAAACAAACCTTTTCAAATAATAAAAACCTTGTGCAGCATCAAAATATATGGCGGACCAAACCTTTGATGCATCATATTTTTCGACCACAATCATAGATTCGTCGTAATGGTTCGACAGGTCGAAATTCGACAGATAATAGCTGCCTTTTTTGCTTACGCACAAAATTTTATCGTCACCCTCAAACTCACCGAGATACTTGCCTCTGCCATCGGCGTTGAGGCGCAGCACTTCGTCGTCGAACCAGATTTTACGTCCGCCCAGTGTTGAAACACCTTCTTCTTTGAGGGTAATTTTAAAAATATCGTTTTTGCTGATAATATTACCCATCGAACTACGGCCTTTGATGGCAATGTCCTTGAAATCAGCTTCGAATACCAGCTTTCGCAACTTGGGTTTTGGTTTAAGGTTTACCTTAATAACTTCAGCTTCACCGTTGGGGTTAGCAGTAAAATAAACGATTTTTGAACCTGCCTCACCCTTGGTTACATCATATTCTTTGTCGCGGTTTATTCCGGTAACGGCAAAGCGTTTTATGAAATAGCTCCCAAACCGGCCGTCGCGATATACGACATTATATATGGTTCGGGTATCGTTGCGCTTGAAAACATCGATGTGAATAATATCCTTGCCAAAAAAAGCCTTTTCGCTGACTTTCGAAATAATATATTTTCCGTCGCGTCTGAAAACAATAATATCGTCGATGTCGGAGCACTCGCAAACAAACTCTTCTTTTTTAAGTCCTGTTCCTGCAAAGCCTTCCTTCCGTTCGACATAGAGTTTTTCGTTGGCAACAGCTACGTTCGAGGTATCGATGGTGTCGAAATTACGGATTTCGGTTTTCCTCTCACGTCCTTTACCATATTTGGCTTTTATGTGGGTATAATAGTTTATGGCATAAACGGTGAGGTGCTCGAGATTATAAACCACTTCCTGAATTTGTCCTTCGATTGCATGCATTTCTTCGTCGGCTTTTTCGGCGTTATAGCGAATGATGCGCTTCATTTTGATTTCAAGCAACTTCAGCAGGTCGTCATTGGTTATTTCCCGTTTCAGGTTTTTCAGTGTCAGGCTTGCTTTTTCACCGATAAAAGCAACAGCCTCGTCGTTGGTCATTGCATTTTCGTAAGCCTTATCCTTGTAAATTCGTTTTTCGATAAACCAACGTTCGAGCGACATGTAATGCCACTGTTCCTCAAGTTCACGTTTACGGATCAGCAACTCCTGTTTGAGCAATTCCACAGTATTATAGACCGATGCCTGCAACATATCGCTTACACCCATAAAACGCGGTTTATCTTCTTCGATAACGCACGAATTGGGCGAAATAGAAACTTCGCACTTGGTAAAAGCATACAGGGCATCAATGGTTTTATCGCTCGAAACCCCGGGCGGCAGGTGAATCAGAATTTCTACAACAGAGGCTGTATTGTCATCAATTTTTTTGACTTTAATTTTCTCTTTATCGTTGGCCTGAATAATGCTTTCGATTAGGGTGGTTGTGTTCTCGCCAAACGGGATATCGGTGATTACCAGTGTTTTTTTGTCGAGTTTTTCGATGCGTGCCCTCACCCTCACTTTACCTCCTCTCAACCCGTCGTTATACTTCGAAACATCGATTTGTCCTCCTGTAATAAAGTCGGGAAACAGTTCGAACGGTTCATTTTTAAGGGTAGCAATGCATGCGTCAATCAATTCATTGAAGTTGTGGGGCAATATTTTTGATGCAAGGCCTACGGCAATACCTTCGACACCCTGTGCCAGCAACAGCGGGAACTTCACCGGAAGGGTAATCGGCTCTTTATTCCTGCCATCGTACGACGACTTCCAGAAAGTAGTTTTTGGATTAAACACCACTTCGAGGGCAAACTTCGAAAGTCGCGCCTCGATATATCGGGGAGCAGCAGCCGAGTCGCCGGTGTAAATATTACCCCAGTTACCCTGCATGTCAATCAGCAGGTCTTTCTGACCCAACTGCACCAGTGCATCTCCAATGGAAGCGTCGCCATGTGGATGGTACTTCATAGTGTGCCCGATGATGTTGGCCACTTTGTTATAGCGTCCGTCGTCGAGTTCCTTCATGGCATGAAGTATGCGCCGTTGAACAGGTTTCAGGCCATCGTAAACATGGGGCACGGCCCTTTCGAGAATTACGTAGGAAGCATAATCGAGAAACCAGTCCTGATACATTCCCGTAAGGTGAGTAAGATGTATTTCGGGAGCATGAACCTCTTCGGGATTTTCTCCGTTCAGCGGGCTGCTATCAAATTCCTCAACAGGGTCGGTGGTACTCATATCCGGTAATACTCCCTAAATTAATAATCACTATCAGGCGTTCACTGCGTCTTCTTCAATTCTCAGGTTCTCGATAATAAAATTCTGCCGTTCGTAGGTATTCTTGCCCATATAAAACTCAAGCAGGTCGCTGATGGCATCGGCTTTGGTAAGGCTAACCGGGTCGAGTCGCATATTTTTATCGATAAATCGTTTAAACTCATCAGGTGAAATCTCTCCAAGCCCTTTAAACCGGGTTATTTCGGGATTTCCTTTTAGTTTGGCTATGGCATCCTGCTTTTCTTTTTCGTCGTAGCAATACAATGTTTCTTGTTTGTTGCGAACCCTGAATAGGGGTGTTTGCAGAATAAACAGGTGCCCGTTGCGAATTAACTCAGGGAAGAACTGCAGGAAAAAAGTAATGAGCAGGAGGCGGATGTGCATACCATCGACATCGGCATCGGTAGCGATAACCACATTGCGATAGCGCAGGTTTTCGATACCTTCCTCAATATTAAGGGCTGCCTGCAGAAGGTTAAATTCCTCGTTTTCGTACACTACCTTCTTGTTCATACCATAGGTGTTGAGGGGTTTTCCCCTGAGGCTGAACACCGCCTGTGTGTTCACATCGCGCGATTTGGTGATGGAACCGCTTGCCGAATCACCCTCGGTAATAAAAATGGTGGTTTCCGAACTTTTCTCGTCATCGGAATTATAATGAACACGGCAGTCTCGTAATTTTTTATTGTGTAAACTCACTTTTTTAGCCCGCTCACGCGATATTTTTTTAATATCGGCAATGGCTTTGCGGTCTTTTTCGGAAGCCAGAATTTTCCTAAGAATCGCATCGGCGGTTTCGGGATTCTTGTGAAGAAAATTATCAAGCTGGTTTTTGATAAAATCACCGACAAATTTTGTAATACTGGTACCATTGGGCTCCATATCTCGCGAGCCGAGTTTGGTTTTGGTCTGCGACTCAAACACCGGTTCAACCACACGAATACTGATGGCTGCAATAATTGACTGCCTTATGTCGGCATTATCGAAGTCCTTACGGTAAAATTCCTTTATCGTTTTTACATAAGCCTCACGGAAAGCAGACAGGTGGGTTCCGCCCTGGGTTGTATGCTGACCGTTCACAAAGGTGAAATATTCTTCGTTATACTGGTTCGAATGGGTAAAGGCAATCTCGATATCGTCGGCTTTGAAATGAATTATCGGATAAAGCACATCGCTGTTGATGTTATCGTTGAGCAGGTCGAGCAAACCATTTTTCGACCAGAAGCGTTGTCCGTTGAGGTAAATCGAAAGTCCGGTATTGAGGAAGGCATAATTTTTCAGCATGTTCTCGATAACATCGAGGCGGTACCGGTATCCCGAAAACAGTTCCTCATCGGGAGTAAAAACCACATGAGTACCATTGGCTTCATCGGTTTTTTCGATGGGAAAATCCTGTTGCAGAACTCCCTTTGCAAATTCGGCTGTTTTCTTTTCGCCATCGCGAAATGCGCTAACCGTAAAATTTGATGATAATGCGTTTACGGCTTTAACGCCGACACCATTGAGGCCTACCGATTTTTTGAACACCTTGGAATCGTATTTTGCCCCGGTATTCATTTTTGCTACCGCGTCGAGCAATTTGCCCAGTGGAATTCCCCGCCCGAAGTCGCGCACCGAAACCGACGAATCGCTGATTTGGAGTTCAATTTTCGAACCGAAGCCCATGGCAAATTCATCAATCGAATTATCGATAACCTCCTTGAGAAGAACATAAATACCATCGTCTCGCGAAGTACCATCGCCCAGCTTGCCAATATACATACCGGGGCGGCGGCGAATATGTTCGCTCCACTCCAGCGTTTTTATGGATTCTTCAGAATAATTGGCGACCATTAAATACAGATTTATTCACTCGACGCCAAAATTAAATATTTTAAATCGCATACATTGCGCTGCAACGAATAGATATTAACAAAATGACGTTGATAATCTCCTGTGACTATTTATTCAATAAATTGGGATGACGACTTAGAATGGCTGCATTTATCGCCTTAGTTCAAAATTCTGCCCCAGATACACTTTTCGCACCTGTTCATCCTCCGAAAGTTCTTCGGCGGTACCCGACTTAAGAATACTCCCCTCGAAAAGCAGATAGGCTCTGTCGGTAATGGAGAGTGTTTCCTGCACGTTGTGGTCGGTGATGAGTACACCGATATTTCGTTTTTTCAGATGCATCACAATTTGTTGAATATCTTCCACAGCAATGGGGTCAACACCGGCAAAAGGTTCATCGAGTAAAATAAACTTCGGGTCGATGGCCAAAGCCCGGGCAATTTCGGTACGTCGCCTTTCTCCACCCGAAAGCTGATATCCTTTACTTTTTTTGATTTTATTGAGCCCAAACTCGTTAAGCAGTCTCACGGCTTTCTCCTTTTGGTCACGTTTCGTGAGTTTGCTCATTTCGAGAACCGATAAAATGTTGTCTTCGACACTCATTTTACGAAAAACCGAAGCTTCCTGAGCCAGATAGCCCAAACCGAGACGAGCCCTCTTGTAGACCGGTTCACGGGTTATATCGCGGTCATCAACAAAAATTTTTCCGCCATAGGGCTTAATCAAACCAACAATCATATAAAAGGTAGTGGTTTTACCTGCACCGTTTGGCCCGAGCAAACCCACAATTTCGCCCTGCTCCACTTCAACCGAAACATCTTTCACTACCATGCGCTTGCCATACTTCTTAAACAGATTTTCGGTATAAAGTTTCATACTGTCGGTTTTGTTGCTGCAAAGATAAATATAATGGAATACAATACACCCAATGAAAATGTTTTACCAAAACAAGAAAGCATGTATTTCTATCAAAAATCTATTGAGACATATCTTCATTCAATTTTCTTACGAGGCAAAATGTTTCAAAATTCCGGTCTTACGATTTTCCCGCATTCGTTTGCAATAATTTCAGCAATTCTATAATTGAACAATTATGAAAGCTAAACCGATATTCCGAATTACACAGCACATCTGAATCGTGTATTTTGCTACATTTATTTAATAATTCATTTATTTGTTAAAAATAAACTATAAATTAGCAAGGTTTTGCACAAAGGAAATCGTACTTACATTATTCGTTGATAAATTAGAAATGATCATTAGACAAGTTTGAATTCTAACATCTGCACAACAAAATAATTAGTATTAAAAATTATCAGTTATGACAACAACCAGCCCTTTCGAAATGTCATTAAAAAGAAAAAACCGGTTAATTAAACTGAGTTTCGTTTTAAGCTTACTTATTTTCATGGTAAGCCCCCACGTGTCGCATAGCCAAACTACGGTACAAATCGGAAGTGGATCGAATGAAGACTATTACTTCCCCATATTGAGTTGTTATGGTTACAATTACTCACAACAAATATATCTGGCCAGCGAAATTACAGCAGGCGGAGGTAGCCCGGGAATGGAAATTAACACGCTCCGGTTTTATTACAGATACGGAGGCGAAGATTTTTCAACATGGCAGGACTGGACCATATATTTAGGAAACACTACTCAGTCAGGCTTTACCGACAATAGCAACTGGATACCAATCAGTACAATGACACAGGTTTTCAATGGCCAAATAGGAAGTCTCACCGGATATAGCTGGATGGAAATTACCCTGGCCACCCCTTTTGTTTACACAGGCGATAATATTGTTGTTGCCATTGATGAAAACACACCCTACTGGAGCTGCACTGCTCTATGGAGTGTGTTTGACTCAGGCTCAGGAAGGGGCTTGTTGTATTATGATGATTATAATAATCCGGACCCCAACGCTCCGCCTGCGGCAAACTACGGTCCCTCCGCAAATATATCACAAATACAGTTTGTGGCAGGCACAGCTTCTTGTCTGACGCCCACCGCATTGACTTTTTCTGATATTACAACCAACTCGGCAGTTATCAACTGGACAGCTTCTGCATCGAATCCCACCGAGGGTTACGACATCTACTACAGCACCTCAGTATCAGTTCCAAATGCAGCCACAACGCCATCGGCATCGGTTGCATCCGGTGCGACAAGTTATAATCTGACCGGTCTCAGTGCTGCTACAAATTACTATGTCTGGGTTCGGGCAAACTGCGGCGCCGGGGATCTAAGTGCCTGGTCTACACCCGTTTCTTTCACAACCATATCTTGCTACGAAGCCGACAAATGTAATTTCACATTCAACCTGTATGATTCCTACGGTGATGGCTGGAATGGAAACAGCATCGACATAATTCAAGCCGGGTCTTTTGTTCAGAATTTAACCTTAGGTGGGGGTAGCTCTGGTTCATTTACCGTAGCTCTTTGTCCCAACCTGAATACCAATATCGTATTCCATACGGGAGACTGGATTGAAGAAGCGTCATTCGAAATACTTACCCCCTGGGGCGAGTCCATTTATTACGGTGGCGGGTTTTCGGTATATTCCAATAATCAGGTTGTTTACAACTGGATAACAGAGTGTGTGCCTCCTACCTGCCCAAAAGTTACCAATGTCACAGGCAATTCCATTACCAACCATACGGCCCAAATTACATGGAACGAAACAGGAACAGCAAGTCTTTGGGATATTATTTATGGGTACAATGGGTTTGACCTGAATACCGATGGTGTTTTGGTACAGGGACTTACAACGACTCAATATCAACTCACAGGTTTAGATGCACTTACCTACTATGATGTATATGTACGGGCCGATTGTGGCGAAGGAGATCTGAGCCTTTGGAGAGGTCCTTATACTTTTACAACCCTAATTCCTTGTCCATCAATTAATTCAACAATACTAACAGATGCTACCTATGAATCAATCAGTATCGAAATTGAGGCAGCAGGAACCGAAACAGAATGGAATGTTGTGTATGGGCCATCCGGGTTTAATTTCGTGGATGGAACATCAGTTTTGATTAGCGAAAATCCTTTTACCATCGACGGTTTATCCTCCGATACAGGTTATGATTTCTATATACAGGCCGAGTGCGGAGCTGACGGTACTTCTACCTATTATTTCGCAAACTATTCCACTACGGTTCCCTGTCCCGATGTTTGGTCTGTAACAATCAGCAATATTACGCACCAGGGAGCCGAAATATCCTGGTCAAATTCGTCGGTTCAGGATACATGGAATATTGAAGTAGGTTTGCCCGGATTTATCCCCGGAACCGGATCGCAGGTACTTTCGTTTAACAGCATCAACGATAATCCGTTTGTAATTAGCACCGGTTTAGAGCCGGAAACCGAATATGTTGCCTACGTGATGGCAGACTGTGGTGCTTTGGGGACGTCTGATTGGGTCGGCTCAGACAACTTTACGACCTTTCCTACCTGTATGGTTCCGGTTAATGTTGTAATCAGCGATGTTATGACCAATTCGGTTAATGTCAGCTGGACCGAAACAGGAACAGCAACTACCTGGAACCTGATATACGGACCAATAGGTTTCGATCCGCAATCGGAAGGAACTTTCGTTGAGGGTCTCGTTGAAACGAATTTTCTGATTGAAGGTCTTACCGCTAATACACAGTATTCCTTGTATGTTCAGGCTGATTGTGGTGGGGGCGACATCAGCCACTGGAGTGTCATAAGCTCTTTCACTACTCCCTGCGACAATATCGAAGTATTTCCCTGGCTCGAAGAGTTTACTGTTTGGAGCGACATAACCAATTGCTGGGATCTTACCGGAGGTACCCGCATTGTTCAACAATACGGAGGAACAGCTGTCCGTGCTAATTTCTGGTCATGGTCTTCGGGAAGCACAGCGTATCTTACAACCCCGTTGATTGACATGTCGGACCTGATAAATCCACAGGTAGAATTCTATTGGTCTCACCGTTACCAAAGCACTTATCCCGACGACCAGCTTAGTTTGCAGGTTTCCGATGATGATGGTGCCAATTGGACGGAGGTTTGGATGCTCACCGGGTCAGATTTTAATTCTGGAAGTAGTGCCGGGAATACAACTCCCGGTACTTATGTCAGCTCCGGAGTTATTGATTTGAGTTCATTTGGTGATATGATTTATGTGCGTTTCTACTTCGTATCCGACCATGGCCCCGATGTATTTATTAATAACATTGGTATTTTCGACTGGGTTTGCGATGCACCCGCAGACCTTAGCGTTTCGTCGGTGGATAACCACACAGCAAGCGTTTCGTGGACTGATGTTTCGGGTGAAGGCGTGGCGGATCTTGTTTACGGAGTGTCAGGCTTTGATCCCTTAACCGAGGGCACGATAATTTACGATGTAACCAATCCGTACACACTCATCAGCCTTGATGCTGAAACTACATACGATGTGTATGTTCGTTCGGTTTGCGATTTGCAGGGAGAAAGTGCCTGGGTAGGCCCAGTAAGTTTTACAAGCCTGACAAACTGCGCGGAGCCAACCAATCTGAACACCTGGACGTTGGCGGCTACATCCGTAACTATTGGCTGGATTGATAACAGTGGCGAAGGGCTTGCTGATGTTGTGTATGGAAATCAGGGATTTAACCCTGATAATGAGGGAACATTGGTAACCAATGCCACAAACCCTTATATAATTACGGGATTGACGCCACAAACATCATATAGTATATATGTGCGTTCCGTTTGTGCCCTGACGGCCGAAAGTGTTTGGGTTGGACCGCTAGATTTTACCACTTCGGGTGTTCTCAACAATGAGACTGAAATATTGAGCTACAGCTTTGGCCCCACTGTGGATTACGAACCTGCAACGATTGATAATAATGCCAAAACGGTTGTCCTGTATGTGGTAGAAGGCACCGATTTAACAAATCAAATTGCCACCTATACCCTCAGTGCCGGAGCAACTGCCAGCATTGCCACGATACCTCAGTTCAGTGGAACAACGGCCAATAATTTTACCAACGGGCCGCTTACCTACCTGGTAACAGCGGAAGATGGGACTACTCAAAACTGGTCAGTAACTGCCATGATCTGGGTGGGAATCGATGAAGTAAGCCATTTCGACATGCAAATTCTACCCAACCCCAACAACGGAAAATTCATCCTGAGCATCAATCATTCCGATGATCGGTGCCGATATGAAATGTACGACATCAGTGGTCGGATTATCGCCGCTGAAACATTAACAGGAAGTGGCAGGATGGTGAAAAATTTCGATCTGGACTTAGCCCCCGGAGCCTATTATATACGGCTTATTTCCGGCACACGGATTACAACACAAAAAGTAATTATTGAATAAGAAACCACTGATGTCCGATAAAAACTTTTAAAGAAGCCAGCGCATAAGTCTGGCTTCTTCGTTTTTTGTAGATTTGGTTTGCTAAAACTTTTCTACAATGGATAAAAATACGCATTTTTTTGGAACCTCCGTTTTCGGACAGCTAA
>JAKQPY010000093.1:0-8317 GCA_029564465.1 Bacteroidota bacterium
CCTCGACTTCTGCATACCGGTAGATGCCGCCAGCGAACTGGAAGTTCCGAATATTTTCACGCCCAACGGCGACGGAACCAACGATTTCTTCCAGGTGAAAGCACAAACCCTGATAGAATTCAACGGAGTGATTGTAAACCGCTGGGGTCGCACAGTGTTTGAATGGACCAACTGGGAAGACGTAGAATCCGGCTGGGACGGAAAACTGAGCAGTGGCAGCGAAGCCGCTCCGGGCGTGTATTTCTACATCATCAAGGCCAAGGGCATCGACGAAGTGGAATACGACCTGCAGGGACCGTTCCACCTGATGAGGGAAAAATAAAAAAATGTAAAAAAAAGTGCTGCCAAAATGTTTTTGGCAGCACTTTTTTTTAAGAGTCAGACAACTATTTTAATTACTCACGTGTCTTCATTTTGCTAAAGCATGCCGGACAACGATAGATTAATCAGGCAATGTCAGAAAAAGTCGAGAAAGGCTTTTGATGAGCTCTATCGTAATTACTCCGGTCTGGTTTTCGGAATTTGCCTACGATATACCCGAAACCGTGCTGAGGCAGAAGATCTTTTACAAGATTGCTTTATAAAGGTGATTCAGAAAATCGATGATTTCGGCTTTAAGGGTTCTTTTGAAGGTTGGATACGGCGGATTGCTGTAACCACAGCACTCAACAAACTCAGGGCAGACAAGCAGATGATGGTAAGCGAAATCGATGAAAATCTGGTTCTGGTTGACGATTCGGAATCAGCATCGGTAGCTTCCAAACTGAATGCAGACCAGCTTGTCGAGATTATCAATTCGCTGCCGGTGGGATATAAAACGGTTTTTAACCTGTATGTAGTTGAAGGATATCGCCACAAGGAAATTGCGGATATGCTGGGTTGCTCCGAGAACACATCAAAGTCGCAGTTATTAAAGGCAAAAAAAGCAATTATCGAAAGATTGAATTTATTGAAAGAAAATGATGAAAGAGAATTTTGAACATATTTTTAAGGACGCACTCGAAGGATATTCGAAACCGGCTCCGGACTATGTCCTCAATAATTTGAGGACGCACTATCCGAAGCAGGGTTTTGCAGATTTTGTTTCGTTGAATGCTGCTAAAATTGCCGTAATTTCAGCAATTATAGTAACCGGAATTATTACCGCTATTTTGTTGATTAACAATAGCCCCTCTCAGAATCAGAAAACATCTCAAGCTGTTGCTATCGAGGGTAGAGATGTTAGTCTGGTTCCCATGTTAACCGAAAACCTACCCGGCCAGATTCCATTGAACATTGCTTCAATTCCGGTCTTCAAAAAT
The DNA here is from genome assembly GCA_029564465.1 of Bacteroidota bacterium. Taxonomy (GTDB): domain Bacteria; phylum Bacteroidota; class Bacteroidia; order Bacteroidales; family ML635J-15; genus JAGOEF01. The sequence continues at coordinate 1,302 of JAKQPY010000093.1, forward strand.
GTTCCCGTGCAAACATCCGTTCCTTCGGTTGTAGATGCCGGTGTTTTTATTACAAACGATACTACCCTGTGCGCTGATTATATGGACTTGCCATCAGGGATTGATCCGGCGAAAATGAGTCATAGTCAGGCTGTAAATATCGAAATCAGACCCGATGGTATGATGAGGGTTTCTGCCGAACGTCCGGGTGTTTATTACCTGAAGTATCGTGACGAAAATGCTACTTCCATTTTGGTGGACTCGATGAGAGTTTGTTTTGCAGCAACAGTTCGTCCAAGTATCACCGTGGTTGATGAAATGAATTGTCCGGGTGATGCACTTACCCTGAAAGTAGAAACCGAAGACTCGAAAAATCTGAAATGGAATGCGGCAGGTGCCAGTATCGAAAAAATGAATAATTCTGAATATCGGTTTACATGGTCTCGTTACGAAGGGCAGCATCTTACGATTACAGCAAGTTCCGGCAACCGGTATTGCGATTGCAGTTCTTCACTGAATGTTACCCTGCCAAGCGAAATTTCGGTTAATACTTCGGTAAAAGCCGCAACCTGTAGCATGGCGAATGGGGAAATCAGTATTATATGCAATAATGTTGATGCTGTATTCTCGATGGTAGGAGGTGAGAGCAATTCAAGCGGAGAATTTAAAAACCTGGCAGCCGGGAAATATCATGTTTTGGTGAGCTACAACGCCACTTGTCATGAATCTATTCCGGTAACGGTGAATGATAATAAAAAACTGAACGCCGATTATCAGTATTCACTCAACAAAGAGAACCCATTGCAGGTAAGCTTCGAAAACAGGACTACCATAGATAACCGCTCGTATTCACGCTTCAGCGATATGAGTTTTATTTGGTTGATTGACGGTGAAACAATGTACGGTGAAAATCCAACGGTGTTGTTTGATGCAGGTGGCGATAAACAAGTTTCACTTATTGCCTCATATGGGAATACATGCTTCGATACGGTGCGCTACACAGTCAGGGTATACGACGAAAAATTGTTGATTCCGAATATTTTCTCACCCAATGGCGATGGTATTTCCGACCTGTTTACTGTGAAAGCCGATAATACCGTTTCGTTCAAAGCCGTTATCACCAATACCCGCGGAGAGGTTATCTATCAGTGGACAAACCCGGCAGGTGGTTGGGATGGCCGTATTAATGGTGTCAATCAGGCAGCCGAGGGTGTGTATTTCTACATTATTTCGGCAGAGTTTGTTTCGGGGAACACCATCGAAAAACGGGGAGCCTTAAATCTGGTACGCGATTAGGGTTTTACAAACTGACCGATAAATAATGGCGTGTTGCTGTTGTTCTCTTTCAGAATAAAAATAAAAGGTTCGTTTGCAATAAAATATACCGTTCGGTCGAGGTCGTAATGATTGGCCGATGAAGTGGTTCTCATTACTATGGCGGTTGCTGCGGCAGCTTCGGTACCCTTTTCGTCAACCTCAAAGAATACTTTCTGCAATACCTTGTCAATGGTTAAATCGTTAAACTCGCTGATGCCCGAAAAATTGGCACTTCCCGAAAATGCATCTTTCATACCTTTTTCGCGCAATGGATCGCTCAGCGAAAATGTTGTCTCAATTTTAAACTTAGGTATCTCCATGTGCACTTCACGTCGCTGCATTCCATCGAGAATTGCCTGATATCCGGCAGCATCAGGAACAAGTGCATTAATCCCTTCTTTCGTCATACGGTTGGGCTTGATTATTACCAGCGACAGTTGCTGACTGGTGTATGGCAATTCGATGGCACTTACTTTATCATCTTTGTAATAACGGACGCCATCCTGTTTTTTTATCATAAATTCCGTCGATTTCTTTTCGCTGTCCGATAAATTGAAATCCTTTACCTGATTGAGTTTTGGGTCGAAAGCATATTTCCATTTCGATTTGATATAGATGGCATTCACGAGTACCATTTTGGTCGATTCATCCAATAAACCCACCGGAATCAGATTTTTTATCTTGTCCATGGTCATTTTTTCGACCCATTTATTGATATGCTCAGTAACCTGTGCCGGCGAATGCATAAAGTCGACGTTTTCGAAAGCCCCGGAATAATGTGTATTGATGATGTTGCGGTACGAATCAAGAACCCGGTAGGTATTTTCGATAAATATCCGGTTAGCCAGATTGAATTGAAGGGCCGTGTCGTTGCCCATGGCATTCAGGTTCCGGTAGAATGCATCGAATTCTTCATGAAATGTGTTGTAATCCTTCGTAAAATGCAATACCTGACTCATTTCGTTGTAGGTGTTTTCGCGGGCGCCACTATATACCATGGCCAGTGCTACATTAAGTGATACCGGTGAGAAGCAGATGTTTTCGTTGGATTTCTCCGTTGTAATATACTTGAAGAAATCGAAACCAAACCAAGTCATACCCTGCGTAAGATTTTCTGTAGCTGCCATTGTGTTCGTATTGGCAGCTGTTTCATTTACGGGGTTTTGGGTTGCAGGTGTCGTTTGAGTTTGCTGTGCCGGTTGCCCCGGTAAAGGGCTTGTTTCGGTGACAGAACTGGTTTCTTTTTTTGTTTTACAGGAGGTGATGGCCAATAAAACGGCTACGATAAAAATGATATATGCTTTCATATCTATTGTTTTATTATTGAAAACGAAAATGTCAAGATGTATGCCATCTTTAGGCTAAAAGAATTTTACCATCAAAAACATGTTGGGCTGCACCGCGCAGGGTTATCCGGGTATACAAATCACCATTTCGGTAAAAACTTACATTCAGATTACCACCCGGAGTATTCAGGCTGATGTCTCCCTCGGTTTTATTGCCTGAGAAGGCAACACATAGCGCGCTGGCTACGGCTCCGGTTCCGCACGAAAGGGTTTCGGCTTCAACGCCTCTTTCGAATGTTCTTACAAAAATATTACCGGGTTGGTTTTCGACAAAGTTTACATTGCATCCACCGGGAGCAAAGCGCTGACTGTGCCGTAACTGACGACCTTCGCTTTCAACGTCAATTTGCGATACATTTTCGCGGAATACAACAAAGTGGGGGGAGCCTGTGTTCAGAAACCATCCATCGCCTAAATTTTCGGGTATGCGTGTATCGGACATACGTAGCGATATGATAATGTTTTCTTCGATACTCGCCTCATGCAGCCCGTCGACGGCTTCGAAAACGGCATGGTTTTTAATAATTCCTAAGCGCGATGCAAAGGCGGTAATGCAACGGCCACCATTCCCACACATGCTGCCTTCGTTGCCGTCGGAATTAAAATATTGCATGGCAAAATCGTATTTCTCCGATTTCTTCAATAGCATCAGACCGTCGGCACCAATTCCGAACCGCCGGTGGCACAGATGTGCAATGTGTTCATTCGACAATTTTACCCCGTGACTGCGTGCATCAATCAGGATGAAATCATTGCCGGTACCATGATATTTGCTGAATTGTATTTCCATAAAAAAATGTTAAAAACGCTGAGGTTAAAATCAAAAACGGAACCTGAAACGTTAAATCTTCGTAAATGTACGCAAATTTAAAATATTCAATATCATGTCGAACGAAAGCAATATGAAAACAAAAAGATTCTTGACCGGTTTTCTTTCCGGTATGGCAGGTGGAGCCATGATATTATTGGGTGCTGCCCTCGTATATAAAGTCATGGCCGACAACAATCAGAAAAAACATTTTCTGGTTCAGCAATACGAAGACTTTAAGGAGCAGGCACCTGTTCACCCTGTGTCAATGAACCAGTCTCTTCCGGTAGCAGCCCCCGATTTTACGATGGCTGCCGAAAAAGCGGTGAATGCAGTGGTGCATGTGCAAACTCAGTTCAATGCACCCAACTACACCTTGTACGACTATTTGTTTGGAACAACGCCGCGCTATTCTACACCGGTTATGAGTTCAGGGTCGGGTGTTATTTTGTCGCCGGATGGATACATTGTAACCAATAATCATGTAATAGCCGAAGCAGAGGTTATTCAGGTGATTCTTAACGACAAGAGAATGTATGAAGCCCGCGTTATCGGTAAAGATGCAACCTGCGATCTGGCCTTGCTGAAGATTGATGAAACCGAATTGCCTTGTATTCCTTACGGGGATTCCGAAACAATTCGTGTGGGCGAATGGGTGTTGGCCGTAGGAAATCCTTTTAACCTGACCTCTACGGTTACCGCCGGAATTATCAGTGCCAAAGCCCGTAACATCAATATTATGGAGCAAAACATGAGTATTGAGTCATTCATTCAGACCGATGCAGCAGTGAATCCGGGGAATAGCGGTGGCGCCCTGGTTAATCTGAATGGTGAATTGGTTGGGATCAATTCGGCCATTGCATCACGCACTGGTTCCTTTGTTGGGTATTCGTTTGCCATCCCCTCGAATATTGTTAAAAAAGTTGTAGCCGATTTTATTGAGTTCGGTGATGTGCAACGCGCTTTTTTGGGTGCCGAAGTAGCCGACATTGATGCTGCGCTGGCTAAGAAACTAAATATGCCAAAGCCAATGGGTGTGTATGTCGCCAATGCATGGGATGATGATTTAAAAAGTAATTCTCCTCTCAAAAAGGGAGATGTAATACTCGAAATTAATAGTCATAAAGTAAACTCCGGGGCTGAACTTAATGAGCAGTTGAGCAAATTCAGGCCGGGCGATATGGTGGAACTTAGGTTTATGCAGGATGGTGTAATAAAAACGACCCAACTGACCCTCCGAAATAAGTATGGCAACACCGATATCGTCGAAGCAAAGTCGGTTGAGGTACTCGGGGCCTCTTTTGAACCGGTGCCCGAAAACGAGAAACAACGCTTGCGCCTGAATAACGGAGTTAAGGTAAAAGATTTGCAGGCGGGGCGTTTGCGGGCTAAAGGGGTGCACGAAGGTTATATTATCACGAGAATAAACAATCAGGCTGTAAATTCGGTTGAAGATATCGAAAAAGCACTGAAATCGTCGGATGGCGCTGTCTTTATCGAAGGTATTTACCCAAACGGAGCCATAGCTTACTATGCTTTTGGATTGTAATGTAAAGAATTTCAGTATTTTAAGAATTTTTAATATTTTTGCATTTTTTTTATAACCTTTTCGAAGGTAATTACGTATTGAAGGCAGTTTAAGGTTTATTCGGAATTTAAATTAAATAGTTCAGCAGAAGAAAGTAGAAAATGAGACAGTTAAAAATTACAAAATCTATTACCAATCGCGAAAGTGCATCGCTCGATAAATATCTTCAGGAGATTGGTAAGGAAGAACTTATTTCGGTAGAAGAAGAAGTGGAACTCGCACAGCGAATTAAAAAAGGCGATCGTATTGCACTCGAAAAGTTAACCCGGGCCAACCTGCGTTTTGTGGTTTCGGTTGCCAAACAGTATCAGAATCAGGGTTTGAGTCTGCCCGACCTTATTAACGAGGGAAATCTTGGTCTGATAAAAGCCGCTGAGAAATTTGACGAAACCCGTGGATTCAAATTTATCTCTTATGCCGTGTGGTGGATCCGCCAGTCGATTCTTCAGGCCTTGGCCGAACAGTCGCGTATTGTCAGGTTACCCCTCAATCAGGTGGGTTCTCTCAATAAAATAAACAAAGCCTTCAGCAAATTCGAACAGGAAAACGAACGCAGGCCAACCTCGGAAGAACTGGCCAAAGAACTCGACCTTCCTGTTGAAAAAGTAGCTGACACCATGCGCGTATCGGGGCGCCATGTTTCGGTAGATGCTCCTTTTGTTACCGGCGAAGAAAACAGCCTGCTCGATGTGCTTGAGAACACCGATTCGCCCCATACCGATTCTATGCTGATTAATGAATCACTGAGTCGCGAAATCGACCGCACACTGGCTACCCTTACCGAACGTGAGCGCGACATTATCCGTTACTTTTTTGGTATCGGATGTCAGGAAAAAACACTGGAAGAAATCGGAGAGGAGTTTGGTCTTACCCGCGAACGAGTTCGCCAGATTAAGGAAAAAGCCATTCGCCGCCTGAGGCATAACTCGAAAAGTAAATTGCTGAAAGCCTATCTGGGCTAGCCGTTTACAAGGATTTTTTGTTGCATCTGCCTGTTGATAAAAATTGAAGCAGGCAGATGTTATTTTTTTTATTTTTGGTTCAGTCATTCCATACTCTATGAAGAAGTTCATTCTGATAGCCTGTTTTTCGGTTCTGACAATGTCGGGCTTTGCGCAAGCCGTAGTGTTACCTGCCGATGAGGCGGAAACATATTACACCGGTACTATCTGGGGTCCCGAAATGCGTCACTATTCCTATTACTTTGTGCGATATGCCATGGCAGCACCTTTCGAAGGACCGGTGGCCGAAATGCCATTGGCCAGTGGTAACTGGGCAGCCGGTTTATCGTACAAGCTGAAATTGCTGGAGATTTGGGATATCGGCATCGACCTGGCATACGAAAACGAGTTCCACCGATTAAAAAACCTGTCGAATACGCGTTCGCTGGTTCCGGAACTCTCGAGTTTCGATATGGTCAGAACCTACCAGAACAATCTCATGGGAGGCCTTTACAACCGGTTCTATTTTAAGCGTGACCGCGTCCGCGATTTTGGATGGTATGTCGATTTGGGCGGGTATTACAGTTATGTTGCCAACTTTGGCACCTACTATAAGGAGAATTCCGACACGCAGCGGGTGAAAATAAGGATGAAAAAGTACGACGGACTGAATGACCAGAACTATGGGGCTTTTTTTCGGTTCGGGTACAACCAGTTTGCCCTGTATGCCCGGTACAATGTAGCTGATGTTTTTTCGAATAACACCGCAAATCTGAGCCACTTAAGCATTGGGATTCAACTTAATCTCGTGATGTTTTAGGCCTGAAATCCCCAATCCGGTCCCCAAGCCCGTCCCCAAGCGGAGCCGAAGTGTCCGGTGAAATAGTGTTGATACACAGGCCATTCCCACCCATCAAAATAGCTGTGTAGAAACCGTCGAGTACAGATTGATTCGTGTTCGTGCCTCACAAAGACGGGCGGCAGGCGTCGCTGAACGGAGTCTAATTGGAGCCGCGTTGAATACTTTTTTCAGGTAT
>JAKQPY010000102.1:0-13736 GCA_029564465.1 Bacteroidota bacterium
CTCCTGTGAACATCAAGACCACAGCCTACCTTTACAACCTGAGGAAATTTTATCTCTGTCATAGCAATTAAGTTTGCTACGAAGGTAAATATTCATCGCGGTTGGTGTGCTTATTTTTATTCGCTCATGGATATTTCATAAAACCAAAATAGCGGTATTCAGCCCCAATGCTGATTCTGACATAATCTCCCGCATTAAACTCAGCACCAACCCGAGGAACAACTACATAGAGCCCGGCTTTATCGGCATTATTTGAGTAATAGCTGTTTTTAACGAAAGTATTCAGTGTGCCTATACCCGCGAGAACATCAACTACGGGATGAACCGTTTTGTCAGCAATAAACGCATAACCAAGCCATACACCTCCACAAGCAATGCTAATGTACTTTTCGGGAGCTGTCCAGTCGGTAATCTGTGTAGTCTGACCCATTCCAAAAGCACCGATGGTCACATCGCGAACCACCAAACCACCTGCTCCACCCATATAAAATGCAAAATTCCCGTGCACTGAACCGAGGCTTATCAGGGGCCCGCCCATACCGGTAACCGACGAAGCCGAATCGGCCGTATAACTGCTCTGCGCAAAGCTTGTATTCAGGGTAATGACTAAAAAAGCCGACACCAATAACACACCATGAAAGAATTTCATATTTCCAGTATTATCCGACAAATATAACCATAAAAAATAATGATTATTGTTTTGTCGACTACTGATTAATCGTATTTTTACAGGATAAAGCAAAATAACATCAGTATATGAAACAAAACATCACTCTTGCAATAAAAATACAAACACTACTGATTGTAATGACAGTGCTGTTTGCATGGCAGCCAGTCAGCTCTCAGATACGAATAAGCCCTGCTTTCGAAAAAGCATTTCAGCAGGCAACGGGTACCGGAGAATATATTGAGGCTATTATATATTTGAATAGTCAGGCTGATTTGATTTCAATCGAAAAGGAAATAAAAAGGCAAAAGATTTCGAACTCCGAACGAGGAAGTCTGGTTATCAATGAATTACAAAATACTGCACGAATCGGCCAATCAGACGTGTTGTTATGGATTGAACAAACCGGCAAGAGATTTCCGGGGCTTATCAGCGAAGTAAAATCCTTTTGGATCCGCAATGCCATATTTGTAAAAGCAAGACCTGCTTTTTATACGGAAATCATGCAACGCGACGATATCGACTGCATCGACCTGAACTATGGTAAATTTTATATTTCGGAGCCACGCGTTGAGCGAGGAAACACCCTTAAGACCACGAGTGCGCCGGAGGCGGGCATTCTGGCCATTAACGCCCCTGCTTTATGGGCCATGGGATACACAGGACGTAACACCATATTGCTGAGTATGGACACAGGTGTATGGACCGACCACCCGGCTCTTGCTGAAGCCTATCTTGGGAATCATTTTCCGGCATCGCAATGCTGGTATGGTGTTCGTAGTTCCATTCCCATGGATCATGCATCTTCGAGTCATGGCACACATACTACCGGGACTGTTTTAGGACTTGACCCGACAACACACGACACCATTGGTGTTGCCTATAACGCATATTTTATGGCAACCGACCCGGTAGCTTCGAGCAATTCAGACCTGTTAGATCCTTCCGATTTCATGTCGGTTTTCGAATGGGTTCTCGACCCTGACGGGAATCCGGAAACCACCGACGACATGCCCGATGTGATTAATAATTCGTGGGGATACGATTACAATCTGGCAATAATGATAGGAGCCTGCGAGATGCAGGAAGCCGAAATACTTCAGGTGATTGAAACAGCAGGCATCTGCTCCCCCTTTTCGGCAGGTAACGAAGGACCGGGCGCAGCCACCAATGGATTTCCTGCCATGATAGCCTACAACGAGGTAAACTGCATGTCGATTGGTGCAGTCAATGGAAATGTCGAAACCTACCCCATTGCTGATTTCAGCAGTCGCGGGCCAACACCCTGTATCAGCGAAGAAGGGCCTTTACAGATAAAACCCGAAGTAGTAGCTCCCGGATATAATGTTCGTTCAGCATCGGGCCATAACAGTTATGAGTTTCTTTCGGGAACCTCAATGGCCTGCCCTCATGTTTCAGGCGCATTGCTGTTGTTGCGTGAAGCTTTCCCCAATGCCAGTGCTTATGAGCTGAAATATGCACTGTATACCACAGCATCCGACTTGGGCGAACCCGGCGAAGACAATACCTTCGGCAATGGAATGATCGATGTCCTTGCGGCATACCAATATCTTGCCATGACCTATACCCCTGCCCCACCGGTAAATAATGGATTCGACATCAGTTGTGAGTTGCAGATGCCCGAAGAACAGGTATACTGTCCGGAAGATGCGGTTTTCGATCCAGTGCTGCGTATTACCAATAATGGAACCGAAACAGTAAGCGACTTAAAAATCACAGCACGTTACAACGGTATTGTGGTTTTCGACGCCATCCCCAACCTGCTCCTGCTTCCGGGAGCCAGTACTCAGATAGATTTACCACAACTGACGGGTATTGCAGGTAAAAACGAAGTGTACGCATCGGCCATACATACCGAACAAAGCATCATGGAATATAATATGTACGACAACCACGCTGTGCATTATTTCAACGTATTGGGGGAACACGAACTCCAGTACACTCAGCCCTTCGACACTTTTACAAATAGTCTTACCAACAGCGATTGGTTTATCATAAATACCGATATGGGTAAAACCTGGGACATGGTGCGATGGGACACCGAAAACGATAACCGTGCTTTATGTATGAATTTTTACAATTACCTGCCCCGCGAAGGCCAGCATGATGATGTTTTATCACCACAAATTTTGCTTCCCGATACGGGTAATATCAGCCTCAACTTTTTGTATGCTTACAAGAAAAGGATGGAAACCTTATTTAAAGACTCACTCATTGTGCTACTTTCTACCGATTGCGGAGCAAGCTATCCGTACGAACTCTGGCGAATTGGCGGGGTCGATATGGCTACAGTAAGCGGCAATGCAGGTAATAATGGTTTTGTTCCGGCAACAAGCGCCGACTGGGATACGGTACAAATTGATTTAAATGATTTTAAAAACAACAATATTGTAATTTGCCTAAGGGCACACAACGATTCGGGAAGCGCTTTGTATGTTGATGATTTCAGCATTACGGTAGAAAGCTCGTCGGAAATCGCCGGGCATCAGTATAAAAATGACTGGCTCATTTTCTACCCCAATCCGGCAGGAGATATGCTCTACTTCGACAGCAACCGTAATTGCGATCAATATACATTGCGAATTTACGACAGCAGCGGACGACTGGTTTTATCGCATCAGCATAACATTAACACTGCTGAGGGTCTGAATATTTCGACATTGCATTCCGGACTGTACATAGTCGAGATGCTGCATAACGACACAATAATAAGCGCTCGATTTGTAAAACAATAGCTTATTACACACGCCATCAGAGGTGTTAAGGCGTAGTTTTCGTCCCGATTTCATAAAAATAGAATCAGGTATTGTTTTTTTTGCAGAAATAGCATATTTTTACATGTCAGTAAAATATTAATTCTATGAATACATTTATTAAATCAGGATTGCTCGTATTGGCAGTTGCTTCAGTTTTCTTTACAGGATGCGGTATCACCGACGACAAACCTCCCCGTATTTATCTTGTTGGGTCGAACGATACGACCATCATTATGCGTGAGAAATATGTTGACCCCGGATATTATGCCGAAGACAATGTTACCAAAACAGAAAACATCATTCTGGCGAACGATCTGGCTGACAAAATTATTGTTAATTCAGGAGGGTACACTACCCGTAACGAAGTGTACGAAATAATTTATACGGCTACTGATGAGGCCGGCAATTCAAGTACGATTACACGTACAGTAAGGGTGCAGAATATGGCCACTCCTCTTGCCGGTTCATACACCTGTTTCCGCCGATTCAGTTCATTCTGGGGCGACACTACCTACCGCACCACAGTGGCTGTCGACAACCGCATTGCAGGCCGACTGCGCATCAATAAAGTGTACAATCACTGGGATCCTGCGTATCACGCTTTGGTTTATTTCAAAATATACGCTGATTTGTGGGCACCCGACCTGTGTACCACCAACCCGCATTTCGACAGTGAAGCAGCAACCAGTGGCGTTGGCTATCAGGGACTATCGAATACGAACAACTCGGTGCCATGGTATCGTGGATTAGGCTACGACGAAGCTTACCTACAACGCCGCTTCGAATATATTCACATCCCCACTCAGGTTTGGGCTGACTCACTTGGAAATGCCAATTTCCTGATTCAGGGTTCGGTAGAAACTGATGGGTTTACACCCAAATCGAAAATTGAATACATCGGGACCGAAATCAGTAAAATTATACTGAAGTACAACATCACCAATCAGGGGGTTACACCCGCGGTTGTCGATCAGGTTACCGAAGAATACACTCCCTACGAATAGAGAGAAATCTAAGATTCACATTGAAAGCAGGGAAACCTGCTTTTTTTTGTTTATAGAGATATTATAAGTACATCCCGATTAATGAAAATCAAATCGACAGTGCGTGTATTTTTAATAGCGTTATTGGGGTCAATTTCCACCTTCGGATTCGCTCAGGAATCATGAAATTGACGTACAATATTTAATATTTGATTGGCAATTGGCTGAAATTGTTCAATAAAAAAACCGCTCCTTAAAGCGGTTTTCGATATTTTAAGAAGGATATTTTTATTCTGCAGCCTGCAAATCCTGAAAACGTTTCAGCCCCTGTTCAAGGAATTTCAGGAATTCATCAGCATCCAGGTCGTAGGCACGGGGAGGAGCCAGCACTTCGCCATCGGGTGTTATCAGCACATAATAGGGTTGCGAATTGCGGTCGAAGTTTACAATCTGAATATCGGCATTGGCTTCGCCTAAAGTCTTCTTAACCTTACCGTCTTTTTTCGAAACGAACCACTCATTCTCGGGAAGCTGAATGGTTTTATCATCAACATACATGGCAAGTACGATAAAATCGTTACGCAAGTGGTCGAGCACCCGTTTGTCGCTCCAGACAGCGGTTTCCATCTCACGGCAATTCACGCATCCATGTCCTGTAAAATCGATAAACACGGGTTTATTTTGCTGTTTTGCACATTCGAAAGCCTGATGCCAGTCGAAATACCCATGTAAACCAAAGGGCAGATGCAGTTGCTCCTTGTACTTTGGTTCTGCGCATGCTTCGTTTGCCTCGTCATACCCCATTTTCTTCAGCATCATCTGACTGTTGTCGTCAATCATTTGCGGAATATTGAAGTAATGGGTGGTGATGGGAGGCAAATATCCCGAAAGGGCTTTTAGTGGTGCACCCCACATTCCGGGAATCATATACAGTACAAATACAAAGGTGAGCATGGCAAGACCCAGACGGCCGGTACTCAGGTATTTCATCTCGTCGTCGTGTTTAAATCGCAGTTTTCCAAGCAGGTAAAATCCCATCAGGGTAAAAGTAACAATCCAGATAGCGAGATATACCTGACGGTCGAGTATCCCCCAATGGTAAGTCTGGTCGGCCACGCTGAGGAATTTGAAACCCAGAGCCACTTCGATAAACCCAAGTACGACTTTAACCGTATTGAGCCAACCACCCGATTTGGGCATACTTTTCAACCAGTTGGGGAACAGGGCTAGTACCGTAAACGGCAGGGCAAATGCCAGAGCAAATCCCAACATGCCAATAACCGGCTTCAGAAAGTTACCGCCGAACGATTCCACGAGAATACTTCCCACTATGGGACCGGTGCACGAAAACGAAACCAGAACCAGGGTAAGAGCCATGAAAAATGCACCTAATACCCCTCCCCTGTCGGCCTTCGAATCTGATTTATTCACCAGCCAGCTCGGCATCACAATTTCGAAGGCGCCAAAAAATGAGGCTGCAAAAATCATAAAAATCAGAAAGAAGAGCACATTGGGAATCCAGTGCGTACTCAGCCAGTTTGCGATGGAGGGTCCGAAAATAATGGCCAGCACCGACCCAATAAGGGTGTAAATTAAAATGATACTGATACCAAACGAGAAAGCATTAATTCGGGCTTTTACCTTATTATTTTCCTTCATGAAAAACGAAATAGTCATCGGGATCATCGGGAAAACACAGGGAGTCAGTATGGCAATGAGTCCGGCTACAAACGAGAGGAGGAAAAACCATAACAGGCTCTCTTTTTTATCGATGTTTTTAAATTCGTTTTTCGAAACAATTTTCGGAGTTTCGGGTAAACCGGTTGCGGCGTCGACCTTTGCAACCGCATTGGGGTCGGCACCGTTTATACCAAAACTGAAGTCGTATTTCACCGGAACACACATTCCATCCTCCTGGCAGGCTTGTCCGTCGAGGTTGCCCGAAATAACAAAAGGTTCCTTAGAGTTGATGGATATTTTTTGCTTAAACACCGCTTCGTGCTTAAAATACTTGGTGTTCAACTCGAAAACATCATCGTATTCTTCCACAACTTTCGAAAGTTCCATCACGCTGTCGATCACGGAAAATTTTTCGTCGCTGTTGAAGGTGAAAACCATGGGTATTGGTCCTCCTTCGGGGAAATACTGAGAATAAAGGTGCCAGCCTTCATCAATTTTCGCCGAAAACACCAGCATGGCTTCGGTTTCCGAAATCTTTTCGACGGTGTATTTCCATTTTACCGGTTCAGAAACCTGTGCATGATAGAGGCCTGTAAAAAGCAGCAAGCTTCCGACGGTTAAAACGATAAGCCTGAGAAACTTCATATTATTAAAAGTTGATTAATAAATAATTTCTTCATCAAGTTCATTAAAAAAATGGTACTCCATGTAGGTATATTCCTGCATAGGTAAAACAACCAATTTTTGTTTATATTGTTTTCTCCATTTTTTTGTCAGGGTGCTCCAGCCTTTATTGAAATAAGCTTCCACAAAGGGGTGGGTTTTGATGGTGATTTTCTTAAAAGTATATTTCTTCAGAATATATTTAAGCGAATTTTCGATTTCATCGACCAGAAGTGCGCTGGCTCCAATCTTGCCGGTACCCGAGCATGTTGGACAAGCTTCTGCAGTTTTGATGAACATCTCGGGGCGTACGCGCTGACGGGTAATTTCCATGAGACAAAATTTACTGAGGGGCAACACGTGAAACTTGGCCCTGTCGTCGGCCATACATTGTTTCATTTTTTCGAGCACTTTCAGTTTGTTTTGGTTATCATGCATATCGATAAAATCGATTACGATAATGCCTCCCATGTCGCGCAGTCGTAGCTGACGGGCAATTTCTTCGGCTGCCATCAGGTTTACCTCAGTAACATTAGCTTCCTGGTTTTGCTCACTGTTGTACCGGTTACCGCTGTTCACATCGATGATATGCGCCGCTTCGGTGTGTTCAATAATTAAGTAGGAACCGTTTTTCAGCGGAACAGTTTTCCCAAACAGGGTTTTTATCTGCTTTTCGATGCCAAAATGGTCGAAGATAGGTGGCTTGTCGGTATATAGCTTAACGATTTTTTGTTTCTCAGGGGCAATTTCCGTAATAAAGCTTTTAATTTCTTCGTAGGTAGCCTGATCGTTGACAACAATCTGGTGAAACGAAGCATTGAGCATATCGCGGAGGATTACCGTGGCACGGTCGTCTTCGCCGATTAGCAGGCTGGGTGGCTTGGTGCCGGCAAGTTTGTTTATAATGCTTTCCCAGCGGGCCGCCAGATTCTTCAGTTCCTTATCGAGGGTGGCCACTTTCTTGGTTTCGGCAATTGTGCGTACAATAACCCCGTAGTTTTGGGGCGTAATGCTTTGTATCAATTGCTTGAGGCGTTTTTTCTCCTCGTTCGATTTTATCTTTTGACTTACCGAGATGCGATCGGAAAATGGCATCAGAACCAGGTTGCGTCCGGCAATACTAATTTCGGCACTTAGTCTGGGACCTTTCGATGAAATGGGTTCCTTGGCAATTTGCACCATTACAAACTGGCCGACGTTAAGAATATCGCCGATTTTGCCGTTCTTGTTGATATCCGGTTCGTTTTCGATGGCCTGCATGTGAATGCGGCGCTGCTTTTTTTGCAGTGCGAGTTGCAGAAACTTGTTGAAAGTAAGGAATTGCGGCCCGAGGTCTAGGTAATGCAAGAATGCATCTTTTTCGTAGCCCACATCAACAAAGGCTGCGTTCAACCCGGGCATAATTCGTTTCACTTTTCCGAGGTAAATGTCTCCCACCGAAAACCGCATATTATTTACTTCGCGGTTTAATTCTACCAGCTGCTTATTTTCGAGCAGGGCAAAAGTAATATCGGATGGTCTTACATCAATGTATAGCTCGTTTCGGAGTAAATCGGTTTGTTTTTCCACCTGATAAAAATTTCATGTAACAAATCAAACCTTTAGGAATACGCCTAAAGGTTTGATAAAATTGTCAGAAAAAAATGACTATTTTTTCTTTTTGTGACGATTCTTACGCAGGCGTTTTTTCCTTTTGTGGGTCGACATTTTATGTCGTTTACGTTTTTTTCCGCTAGGCATAACTTAAATATTTTAGTTGTTTTCCATTACTTGACTTACAAAAGTTTTCGAAGGTTTGAACGAGGGCACACGGTGTGCGGGAATGGTGATGGTTGTATTCTTCGAAATGTTTCGGGCGGTTTTTTGAGCTCTTTGCTTGATAATGAAGCTGCCAAATCCCCTGAGATATACGTTATTACCTTTAACAAGCGATTTTTTAAGACTTTCCATAAATGCTTCAACAGTATCTTGAACCATTTGTTTTTCGATTCCTGTGCTTTTCGAAATTTCGTTTACAATATCCGACTTTGTCATTTCTCAGTGTGTTTAAAATATTAAATATTAGATAATTCCAATTTTAAGAGGTGCAAATATAAGTAGTTTTTTTTAAATGCAAAACAAATAAAAAGTAATGTGACTATTTTATTTTGAAAGAATTGTCAAAGAAGCAAAAAACCAGGTTCTACAGGATTTTGTGTGTGACTTTATCGAGATGACAACAGTAACTTTCTTCGTGACAGGGGGAACTTTCTCCACGACAGTGGAAACTTTCTTTGCGACATCGGGTGTTTTATTTGCAACAATACGAGTTTTCTCCGCGACAATGCGAGTTTTCTCAGCAACAATGCGAGTTTTCTTAGCGACAATGCGAGTTTTCTCCGCAACAATGCGTGTTTTCTTCGCGACAATGCGAGTTTTCTCCGCAACAATGCGAGTTTTCTTCGCGACAATGCGTGTTTTCTCCGCAACAATGCGAGTTCTCTCCGCGACAATGCGTATTTTCTCCGCGACAATGCGAATTTTCTCCGCGACAATGGGAGTTTTCTTCGTGACAACGGGAACTTTCTCTGATTTCTTCGTTTGTTTCTATTTTTAAGTGCGTACTTTTTGGGGATAGAGTTAATTTTGACAAGATTGCTTTGTGGAGAACAAAAGCAACAACTTGAAATTAAAATGTAAGTTTGGCGCATAAGTAAGCGGGGCTTTGGATTGAGCAAAAGGCTGTGAAGAAAGGAAATTGCTGTTTTCGGAAATTTAGCTTAGTTTTACATGATTGGCTTTGATTAAACAAGAATTCACAAATTTGGTTAGGCTAAAAACAAATGCTTTGAGTTTTGCAAAAACTATATTTGACTGGTACGAAATGCATCGTCGTGATTTGCCATGGCGAAATACCCGCGACCCGTATCTGATCTGGCTGTCGGAGATTGTGCTTCAGCAAACCCGGGTGAATCAGGGTATTGGCTACTACGAAAGGCTTGTTAAGGCATATCCTGATGTATTGAGTCTGGCTACAGCCAAAGATGATGAAGTTTTTAAGCTATGGGAAGGCCTGGGGTATTACAAGCGTGCTTTGATGATGCTTGGCACTGCCCGTGAAATTGTGAATAAGCACGGTGGCGTTTTCCCGGACACTGCTGCCGGGCTGCAAGCACTTAAGGGGATTGGCGGATATACGTCGGCAGCCGTTGCATCGTTTGCCTTCGGGGAGGCGGTTATATGTGTGGATGGCAATGTGAAAAGGGTGGCTTCGCGGTACTTTGGCATCGAATCGCTGTATGGTTCTGCCGGGTTTGAGGCTGAGGTACGAAAGCATTTAATGCAGGTTTTCGATTGCGGTAACCCGGCATTGTTCAATCAGGCAATCATGGAGTTTGGAGCACTGCAGTGTAAACCGAAACCGGAATGCAGCAGCTGTCCTTTTGCAGGCGAATGCTATGCTTATGGCCGCGGAAAGCAACGAACATTGCCCTTTAAAGCTGAAAAAAAGAAAGTAAGCACACGTTATTTTAATTATTTCGTTTTGTTTAGCAGCGATGGCAAAACTTTGGTAAAGAAGCGATCGGGCAATGATATCTGGAACGGTTTGTTTGAGTTTCCGATGTGTGAAACCAGTAATAAGTTTGAAAATCACATACCCTGGCCCGAAGGTATAGGCGACATTTCGGGCGATATCATTGAATCGGTTGTGTTTGATGCGGCACCGCATAAGCTGACCCACCGCACGATTGAAGCCCGGTTCCGGGTTATCAGGCTGAAAAATGATTTTAACAGCATGAATTTGGCTGACTATCAAGTAATTGATTTGACCCAACTGGAACGTATTGCCATGCCTAGGTTGCTGGGCAGGTATATCGAGCGGATTAAATTACTCGGGCTGGGTGCAGGTTGAGTTGTCGAAGTACCACGGGCAAGGCGACAATGGATAAAAAAGATTACCTTAACACCATTCAGTTAAATTCCTTTGCCCTGAAATATAATTTTGACGGTGTAAATCAGGATTTTAAAGTCCACAAATAAGGACATATTTTCGATGTAGATAATGTCGTATTTAAGGCGTTCCACCATTTGTTGCACATTTTCGGCGTAACCATATTTTACCTGCCCCCAGGAGGTGACACCGGGGCGAACATTGAGGAGGTGCCGGTAGTGGGGTGCAATGGCAACAATCTGATCGATGAAATACTGGCGTTCGGGACGCGGACCTACAAGCGACATATCGCCTTTAACCACATTGAAAAACTGCGGGAGCTCATCGAGGCGGGTTTTGCGCATGAATTTACCGAAGTTGGTAACCCGGTTATCAGCTTTGCTGCTTAATTCCGGACCATTGCGTTCGGCATTTTTCACCATCGAACGGAATTTATATATGGTGAATGGTTTACCATTGCGACCTATTCGTTCGTGGCTGTAGATAATCGGTCCCGGTGAGGAAAGCTTCACTCCAATGGCGAGTCCCAGATACAGGGGAGACAATATAAGCAGGGCCAGAAGACTCAGCGTCACATCTATCCAACGTTTTGCATGTTGCTGCCATACGGGCATCAGGTTATGGTGTATCTGAAGTAGTGGAATACCTAAAATGGCATTCATTCTTACTTTGCCAATTAAAATATCGTACATGTCGGGTAATACTTTTACATCGACTTTAAGACCGATAAGCTGATTGATAATATTTTTGATAGTACCGTGTTCTCGGGACTCAAGTGCAATTACCACCTCTTCGACTTTGTATTCGGTGATTTTGTTCCTGATGTCTTTAATTGTTCCCAGGTGAGGCAGGTATTTTTCAAGCATCAGCATTTCTTTCTCATCAACACTGGCAAAACCCACAAACTTGAACCCTGACGACAGTTTCAGTGCCTCCATTTCCTTATAGAGTTTCACAGCCTTACGGCCCGAACCAACCATCAGGGTATTGAAACCCAGCTTACGGTTATGAATCCGGTGGTTTGTAATGGTGGTAATGAATACGCGCGGAATATAGGTAAACCCGAACTGAAGTCCAAGATATGCCAGAAGAATGGTATAGTATTGTTTGTAGTTACCCACCCAGTCGTCGAGCATAAGAAGGAAAAACAGAATCACGACCCCAATCAGGGTTGTGAAAAAAGTCTGTCCCAATTCCTGAAGCCTCGATTTGCGCAACGGGTTACGGTAATATCCGCTAAGCAAGTGAAGAACAACCCAAAAAACAGGAATTAGACTCAGACCAAGAATAAACTCATCGCTGATTTCGAAAGGAATATTGTAACCAAATTTTACAGGTTCGATATATTTTTTACGAAACAAATACAGCAGATAATACGACGCTGCTGCTGCGAGCATGTCGAATGCAATGTATTTTATTCGTTGTATCGAGCGGTTCATCGTCAGTAAATTAGTTTTACATTATCAATAAACACCCGGGTTGTATCGTTGAGGCTCTCGTCGGAATGAGTACAAGTGTAATACAGCCTGAAATCGTATGCCTGACTGTTCGAGGTAATTGCGTTTGCCAGACTTATATAAATGGTTTTATAGGTATCGGTAGGATTGAATGTAATAATAGGAACTCTGACTTCGACATCGGTTCCTCCATTATATTTACGGGCAAATACCCCGAAAGTAAAGTAATCGTTGTTTTTAAATGTCATTTCGAGAAACACGTTTTTCCCATAAGGCAATTCGTACAAATCGGTTGAGCGGCATTCGAACACATCGCGTACTGAATCGAGGGCAAAAAACATTGAATTCCCTTCGAAAGCCTCATTTCCCGAAACCAGATTAATCGAAGTGTCGCTCTGGGCACTCACAGCGAAAACTATTCCCAAATCCTCGAAATCTTCTTTAACCACAAAATTCACATCCTGATATTCGAATTGCGGTGTAAGACGCAACACTTCGCCGGGAGTAAGGGTTGTATCGATTGTATATTTTGTGTAAAATGGATAAACCACCCTACTGGCAGCAACACCATTGTTTTTAATACCCGCCTGGATAACAACAGATTTAGTACCTGCGGCAAGAACAGGGATAGAGAATGGCATTTCGAAAACGCCAACCAATTTACCATCGACATAAATCCATGCATCGGAAATATTGTGAGCATTACTGCCCTGCAGATCGTAGTTGGTAACTAGTACCGCTGAATCGGAAGCAATATATGCCGGTATTTCCTCTTCAGGATTAATTATATCGCAGGCTACGAAAAGGCTGAGAGAAAAAACCGACAGAAAAAATAAAAATAACCTCATTACAACTTCGTTAACAGCTTAAATGATACAACGTGTTCATTGCTGAATTATTGCCGGCAAAATTAAAATTTATATGGAAATAATTCAATGAGAAACCAATTTAAGTTTTTCGGCAATAACCTGTGTTACCGAAAATGTACGCATCATGGTTTCGACATCCACTTCGGGAACAGTATTTTTAACAATTGAATCGGCAAAAGCCTTGATACTGCTAAATTGTCGGCTACCGCCCCAAATCGGAATCGGGTCACACACTATGTCGCCTTTCTGGCTGCTAAACAAGCCTACATCGGATAATTCAGATTTTTTTCGGGCTACAAAAGCCTGATGGTTAAGCAGGTCGGCATAGATATAATGGTTGTTCTGATAGAATGACATTTCGTTGGAGGCATCGGTACCAATGCGACCCGCATGAAACTGTGCCACACATTTATTATTAAATTCGATTCGGGTATTGATGATATCGGGGCTTGTTCTGTCGATGCTCACCGATGTTGCAGTAACAGATTTGATTTCGGACTGCACCAGGCTAAGCACCAGATCGATATCGTGAAGTAAAATGTCGTGTAACACCGAAATCTGTTTTTTAGCATCAAAAGGGGTAACATGATTCGACACTATGAGCCTTGGATTTTTTACAAACGGCCGAACCGCCCTGAAAACCAAATTGTATCGGTTGTCGAAACTAGGCTGCACTTTTACATCCGCTTCATCAATCATATTCATCAAA
>JAKQPY010000116.1:0-1001 GCA_029564465.1 Bacteroidota bacterium
ATTGCCGGCCTTGAAGACCGTGTGCCCGAATTAAAACAGGCGGTTAATCTCATAGCGAATGTTTTAACGACACCCGGCGTAGATAATGCTATAAAAGAAAAGGTTACTGAATTTACATTTTCTGAATCGTCAAAATTGTTATCGAGCTACGTATCGCTTTTGCAGAACGCCGATACGCTTCAAACTGTAAACAACATAAGCGTGCCAGCGCAATTATATATTGGCAGCAAGCAGATAACCGCGCAATCGACTCAGACTGATATTTACGAAACCGTCACGGGCATAAACGAAACTATAGGGCAGCGCGTAGAGATGCCTGTGCTTGATCCGCCGCCTGGCAGTTACGCTAGTGCGATAGCGGTTAAAATGACGTGCGCCACTCCGAATGCGAACATAATTTATGACTACGGCGACGGCCGTCAGGGAATAAATTATACCGGCCCGGTTGCGATAAATAAAACACGCAAGCTCAACGTGGCCGCATTCAGAAGCGACTGGCCGATGAGCTGGCATTCGAAGTTCGTTAACGCTACCTATACAATCGGTTCAGACGGCGGCGAAACAACTGAAACAAAAACTCTGACATATATATCCCTGGATAAAACCTCAGAAATTATCGCCGTTACTACCGAAAAATATGATTTATCAAAAATAAAAATCACAGCGCATTATTCGAACGGCGATTCAATTGAAGTTCAAACTGCCCGCTGGGAGATGATATCAAGTCCCGGCGCGTTTTCTTATGCAAACAATTCTTATTTTTTGTCGGGGAAAACCGGAGAGGCTATATTTAATGCGATATATGCTGAAAATGGAATTGAGAAGATTTGCGAATTTAAACTTAAGGTTATGACTCAGGCGGAGATTGACGTTATTGAAAATTCAAAAGTTAAAACCAACGCGCAAATTGGAATTAACGGAGGCAAATTGATATTAAGTAATGGAATATCAATAGATTTTCCAATTAATTCTCTTGATACTACCGGTGAATTAAGCATTTT
>JAKQPY010000121.1:0-10491 GCA_029564465.1 Bacteroidota bacterium
CAAACCCTGAGGCACCCACTTCGATATTCCATAAACTTGCCGTGCTGGTCCATGCAAAAGTTGCACCATCCGACCATAAGTTTGTTGTTGCAAAGGCTGTTGGCTCGCTGCACAATTCATCATATATCTGAATGGCATCGAGGAACCAACCGGTTTTCTGTACATATATATCGGATTTAAGCCTGAAGCGTATCATAACCGATGATTGGCCAATATATGCCGAAAGACTGAACTTTTCGGTTCTCCACCATGTGTTGCTCACAACATCAGAGGAATTCCATACAGAATATGCAGTTTCGGTAAAACAAGGACCCTCCGGAATGTTTTGCGTTGGCACACTGTAGGTTCCCGAACCCTGATAAGCGGAAGCTGGAAGAATTGTCCATGTTGTTCCTCCATCAAGCGAAATCTCGACATAACAATGGTCATAATTGGCTTCTGTTTCAGCAATCTGGGCAAACTTCAATATTGGGTTGGTAACTGAACTCAGGTTTACAGGACCCAACATAACCAGTTTATTGTTGTTAGATACTCCATAAGCATTTTGAACTGCTTTTGTTCCTGCAAATACAAAACTGGTAACTTCGGTAAAATTCACTTGGTTTCCGGTTTGATTGCCAAAATAAGTAAATCCGCTTTCGAAACCTTCGTACAGCGGAATTGTAAACAGTGGAACATCTGACACAATAATTTCGGCGTTATCACTGGCAAATACATACCAATCGGCAGGATTGGTAAATCCGGTCATCAGGTCACCAATCAGACTTACAGTCATATTGTAGGTGGTCTGCACCGACATATTACTGAAGGTGATAACAAAATTATAGGTATTGTCATCAAAATCTGTCATTGGTATTCTGTCGAGGGTTGCCGACATATCTTCGAAAAACCAGAGAGAGGTTTCGCCACCGGTTGCTGTATAATCGGCAACCGTAGTAGCATCCTGAGTAATCAGAATATTGGCTCCGGCGGGTAATGCATTGCTAAAAGTAAATAACACATCACCATACATATCGGCCGGAAAATCGGCATCATACAGTGGCATATCAAGCGTCATATTCACTACCGCATTGTCGGTAGTCATAATAGTCTGTGTAGCCGGGGTCAAAGTAAGATCTGTATTATCTATACCCTGTTGAATTGCAGGATTTTCCTGCAAAGCCAGGTCAATAGCATTGATTACGAATATTTCTGTTTCGTATTGATTGAGTCCGTCCCAGTTGACTACCAGGGTATGTGTAACATCGGAAGCTCCATCCATTTCGAAATAATACCATAATTCACCGGCAGCAGTTTCTTCTGCACTCAAAAATGGTCCGGTCTGAGCCACACCATCTATATTAAGAGCCACGATATCAGAAGCACCGGTAAAACCGGCAGGGAAATCAATTGCAACACCAATCCAGTTGCCGGAATAGGGTGCGTAGGTAGCATTTGTCACAACCCAGGGAACGTTTTCACCAATTGGTTGGGTAATATCGCAAACATAAGTGCCTGCATCAAAAACAAAATTCAGAGAACCACCCACCAAATCGGATGTTTGAGTTACATCACCGGCAGTGCGGTCAGGATCAATGAAAATTTGTTCAGTCACAGTCAGGTCATCAACCCAAAGCGTGGTGGAACCTGCAGTATAACCTACCCCATTGTAAGCCCTGAAGTTAACTACCAGTTTGGCAGCACCTGCAGGGGCCTGAATCGGATTGGTAAAAAG
The DNA here is from genome assembly GCA_029564465.1 of Bacteroidota bacterium. Lineage (GTDB taxonomy): Bacteria > Bacteroidota > Bacteroidia > Bacteroidales > ML635J-15 > JAGOEF01. Next base: position 1,715 of record JAKQPY010000121.1, read on the forward strand.
TTCAAAAGCAGTCCAAGCATTGGAGGTGTTCGGACTAAAGGTGTTTTCGTCGATATTGGCGCCAATCTGAGCATCGGAGGCATCAAGCCATTGCATACTGAAATAGCGCAGTTTCAACATATCGTCGTTACCTTTTACCATAACCGAGAGGTTATAATAACTTCCCGGGGTAATTCCGGTAACAACTGTTGAGAAATTGCCGTCGTAACCTCCGGGGTTACTCTGCGACAAAATCTGTAATGCATCGCCGGTCACACCTAAACCCGAAGCCTGGGTAAAAGTCAGTGAACTGCTGATAACATTGATTGTCCATCCGTCAGGATTCCCTGCTGTCCACGATTCGAAATCGCCATTGGTCACGGTTTGCGACCTAAGGGAGAACTGAAACATAAGCAAAATGGAAACCAAGACAAAGGCTACTTTCGAAAAGTAAGTCTTAGCATTCATACATGTAGTTTTTAGTTACTAATTAATTCACAACACAATCAACAAATATACAACATATTTTAATTCAGAATTATCAGTGTTTTAATTTTACTTTCAATTTATGAGGAAACTAAAACATATTATATTTTCCGTGATTTTCGAATAATTAAACTAATTTTGCAGTAAACCAAAAATTTGATGTTATGCGTAATATGAATAAAAAATCGCTTTTTCTGGGGCTTATCATCAGTTTGTTTTTTGTTACCGGATGCGAAATCCTGAGCGAACTGGGTAAAAGCATACCTTCGGGCAATACAACCACCGAACTGACCAATAGCGAAATCGTTTCGGGTTTAAAAGATGCGCTCACGGTTGGTGCGCGAAAGTCGGTGGATATACTCGCGGTAGAAAATGGTTTCTATAAAGACGCCAGCGTGTTTATTAAATTTCCTCAGGAAGCCATAAAAGTAAAGGAATATGCTTTAAAACTGGGGATGGACAATCAGGTGAACAAATTTGAAGAAACCCTGAACCGCGCAGCCGAAGCCGCTGTAAAAGAAGCCTATCCGGTGTTCGCCAATGCCATCACCAACATGACTTTTGCCGATGCAAAAAATATTTTGCACGGAAGCGATGACGCAGCTACCCAGTATTTCAGGAAACAAACCTGGAGCCAGTTGCACGATTTGTTTTATCCCAAAGTGAAACAAGCCACCGAAAAGGTAGCCCTTACCAAATACTGGGACCCTCTGGTAACTCAATACAATAAGACCACCATAGTAACCGGCAATCCGAAAATCGAAACCGACCTGAACGAATATGTAACTCAAAAAGCACTGGAAGGTTTGTTTGTTAAACTGGCCATCGAAGAAAAACAAATTCGCGAAAACCCTGCTGCAAGGGTTACCGATATTTTGAAAAAAGTTTTTGGCAGCCTGACAAATTAAACAACTAAGTTTTCAAGCAAATGCAATTATAAATGCTCCGGTTTTTCGGGGCATTTTTTGTGTTTTTCGGCAACACCGATATTAATTCCCTATTAAATTATTTTCTTTGCACAAAACGATAACTTATGAAACAATTGATAGAATGCGTTCCCAATTTCAGCGAAGGGCGCGACATGAACATTATCAGGCAGATAACCGATGAAATTGAAAAAACAGAAGGTGTAAAGCTTCTCGATGTTGACCCGGGCATGGCCACAAACCGCACCGTGGTAACTTTTGTAGGTACCCCTTCCGAAGTGCTCGACGCAGCAGTTGCAGCAGTAAAAAAGGCTTCTGAATTAATTGATATGCAAAAACATAGCGGTGCCCATCCGCGTTTTGGTGCCACCGACGTGTGCCCCCTGATTCCGGTTGCCAATATCAGCATGGAAGAAGTAGCCGAATATGCCCGCAAACTCGGCAAACGGATTGGTGAAGAACTAGGAATACCGGTGTATTGTTACGAAAATGCAGCCTTTACCCCCGAGCGCAGAAATCTCGCCTATTGCCGTTCGGGCGAATACGAAGGTTTAAAAGATAAAATTGGCAAACCCGAATGGAAACCCGATTTCGGCGAAGCCAGATTCAATGCCCGTTCGGGGGCTACAGCTGTGGGTGCCCGCGATTTTCTGATTGCCGTTAATTTTAACCTCAATACTACCTCAACCCGACGTGCCAATGCCATCGCTTTCGATGTGCGCGAAAAAGGCCGTCCCAAAAGGGAAGGCAATCAGGTTACCGGCAAAGTGGTACTCGATGAAAAAGGCGAACAGGTAATGATTCCCGGCACACTGAAAGGCACCAAAGCCATAGGCTGGTTTATTGATGAATATGGTGTAGCGCAGGTATCAATGAACATAACCAATATTGCTCAGACACCCTTACATATTGCGTTCGACGAAATATGCAAAAAGGCCGCCGAGCGTGGTGTACGCGTTACAGGCACCGAAATTGTGGGTCTGGTTCCCAAGAAAACTCTTATCGAAGCCGGCAAGTATTTCCTGAAAAAACAACAGCGGTCGGTGGGTATTTCGGAAGAAGAAATCCTGAAAATTGCCGTTAAATCAATGGGGCTCGACGATTTGAAACCCTTTAACCCCAAAGAGAAAATCATTGAATATCTGATTGAATCTGACAAGGCTTCAAAGAAACTCATCGACATGACCTGTAAGGCATTTGCCGATGAAACAGCATCGGAATCACCGGCTCCGGGAGGCGGATCGATTAGTGCTTACATAGGTGCTCTTGGAGCATCGCTTGGGGCAATGGTTGCCAATCTGTCGTCGCACAAAGCAGGCTGGGACGATCGTTGGGAAGAATTTTCGGATTGGGCAGAAAAAGCTCAGGCTCTCAAGGATGAGTTGCTTCATCTCGTGGATGAAGACACCGTGTCGTTCAATAAAATTATGGATGCTTTCGGACTACCCAAAGGAACAGATGCCGAAAAAGCAGCGCGCAAACAGGCCATTCAGGATGCAACACGTTATGCCACCGAAATTCCTTTCCGTACAATGAAAAAAGCATTTGAATGTTTCGAAATCTGCGAAGCCATGGTAAAAACCGGGAACCCGAACTCCATTACTGATGCAGCCGTTGGAGCCCTCTGTTGCCGCACTGCTGTTATAGGAGCCTGCCTCAATGTAAGAATTAATGCATCGGGCCTTGAGGATAAAGAATTTGCAGCCGGCATTGTCTCGCAAGCCATGGAAATTCAGAATAAAGCCATCAAAACCGAAAACAACATAATGGAATTTGTCAATGGCAAAATGTAAGGCTGAATAAAGTTCTTTTCATATTACAGGGCGAATGAATAATTCGCCTTGTTTATTTTAAACCATTGCCAACAGTACAATCCGGCGAATTACGACAATATTTTTACAAACAAAAACACCGAAACTGACAAACAACATATTCAAGATTGGTGATTTTTTTTATTTTTGGACACAATTTATTAAAACAATCTGATTATGGCAAAAATAAGAGGAGCAATAGTAGTTGATAACGAAAGATGCAAAGGCTGCGGTGTATGTGTACCCGCTTGTCCACAAGAAGTTATTGCATTAGGGAAACAGGTAAACCGCAAAGGGTACAATTTTGCAATGATGGCTAAACCCGAAGAATGTATCGGATGCGCCAACTGCGCAATTGTTTGTCCTGACGGTGTAATTTCGGTGTATAAATTAAAAGTGGAATAATAACATTCAAATATTAAATAATGGAGAAAGAACTCAGATTAATGAAAGGCAACGAAGCGATTGCTGAAGCAGCTATACGCTCCGGTGCCGACGGTTATTTCGGATATCCCATTACTCCCCAGTCGGAAGTAATTGAATATTTAATGTCGGAAAGGCCTCACGAACGCACTGGCATGGTTGTTCTTCAGGCCGAAAGTGAAGTGGCTGCCATTAACATGGTATATGGTGCCGCAGGCGCCGGCATGATGGCTATGACCAGTTCATCGAGCCCCGGAATCAGCCTGAAACAGGAAGGCATCAGCTATATTGCAGGTGCTGAATTGCCTTGTTTAATTCTCAATGTTGTAAGGGGCGGCCCGGGACTGGGAACCATTCAACCCGGACAATCCGACTATTTTCAGGCCGTAAAAGGTGGCGGACATGGCGACTATCGCCTGATAGTGCTGGCTCCCGCTTCGGTTCAGGAAATGTATGACTTTGTGGGTACGGGATTCGAATTAGCCATGAAATACCGCAATCCGGTGATGATACTATCTGATGGTATCATTGGCCAGATGATGGAAAAAGTGGAACTGGGCCCGCAGAAAAACCGCCGCAGCCGCGAAGAAGTAGTAAAATCTGCACCTTGGGCTACCACAGGAAAAACTCCTGACCGCTACCATAATATTGTTACCTCACTTGATTTGATTGCCGCCAATCAGGAAAAATTCAACATCAAGCTTCAGGCCAAATATGCAGTAATCGAAGAGAACGAAGTGCGCTACGAAGAAATCGACACACAAGATGCAGATTACATTTTTGTAGCCTACGGTTCCAGCTCACGCATATGCCAAAGTGCCATGAAAATTGCCCGCGCCAAAGGGATTAAAGTAGGTTTACTTCGACCCATAACCTTGTTCCCCTTCCCAAAGAAATGCATTGCCGAAATGGCCGAAACCAAAAAGGGATTCCTTTCGGTTGAGATGAATGCAGGACAAATGGTTGAAGATGTCCGCCTTGCCGTTAACGGTAAAAAACCTGTGGAACACTATGGAAGAATGGGTGGTATAATTCCGACACCAGAAGAAGTTGTTGAAGCACTCGAACGTAAAATTATAGGAGGTTAGGTCATGGCTGAAATCACATTACAAGATATCATTAAACCAGAAAACCTTGTTTACAGTAAAAGCAAGGTAATGACAAACAACGAATTGTCGTACTGCCCGGGTTGTGGCCATGGCACAGCACATCGGCTGATTGCTGAAACTATCGAAGAAATGGGTATCCAGGGAGATACCATCGGAGTTTCTCCCGTAGGTTGCTCGGTGCTTATGTATAACTTTCTCGATGTCGACATGCAGCAAGCAGCTCACGGACGTGCTCCAGCTGTTGCCACAGCAATAAAAAGACTGATGCCCGAGAAATTTGTATTCACCTATCAGGGCGACGGCGACCTCGCTGCTATTGGAACTGCCGAAACAATTCATGCCTGCAACCGTGGCGAAAATATGACCATTATTTTCGTTAATAACGGAATTTACGGTATGACCGGTGGTCAGATGGCTCCTACTACCCTGCCGGGAATGCGCTCCTCAACATCACCTTATGGGCGTGATACTATTTTAATGGGAAACCCCCTGAAAATGACCGAACTGGTTGCCCAACTGGCCGGCACATACTTCGTTACCCGCCAGTCGGTGCACACACCACGCAATGTCCGCAGAGCGAAAAAAGCCATCCGTATAGCTTTTGAAAATCAGAAACTCAACAAAGGCCTTTCGTTTGTTGAAATCGTTTCAAATTGCAACTCGGGGTGGAAACTTCCTCCTGTTAAAGCCAACGAATGGATGGAAGAAAATATGTTCCCGTTTTACGAGCTTGGCGATATTAAAGTGGACGGTAAATTAGTAACCAAATAAAATTCTGAAATTATGACCGAAGAAATTATCATAGCCGGCTTTGGCGGACAAGGTGTTCTCTCTATGGGTAAAATTCTCGCCTATTCAGGTCTTATGCAGGGTCAGGAAGTTTCCTGGATGCCTTCGTACGGACCCGAAATGCGGGGCGGGACTTCTAATGTTACCGTAATCATCAGCGACGAACGTATCAGTTCACCCATTCTAACCAAATACGACACTGCCATAGTGCTGAATCAGCCTTCGATGGATAAGTTCGAAAGCATGGTAAAACCCGGTGGTATGCTGCTATACGACCCGAATGGTATTACCAGCCCTCCTACACGTACCGACATTAACATTTACAAGGTAGAAGCTACCGACACCGCTGTTAAAATGGGTATTGCAAAGGTTTTTAACATGATTGTACTGGGCGGTTATATCAAAATAAAGCCCATTGTAAAAATCGAAAATGTAATGAAGGGTCTTAAAAAATCGCTCCCGACACGTAACCACAACCTGCTCCCCATGAACGAAGATGCCATTAACAAAGGCCTCGAAATTGTGGAAGTTGTGAATGAGTTGTAATCAAAAGCAAAAAATAAAAAAAGCGTTGTCGGTTGGCAACGCTTTTTTTTTCTGTTATTGAAATATTCTTCTGAGATCAAGGTCACATCATTCCTCGCTTCCCAACTCAATTTCAGCAACAACGCCATAGTGATCGGCCAGGTCGATTTTTCGTCCTTTGTGCTGCCGCCATGGCCGTAAAATATATTGGTTTATTATGCGGGTTGTGGTGTTGTGCGCCTGAAGAAAAATATAATCGAGCTGCGAGCGACCGGAATTCGGATTCCATGAATTGTTGCCATCAATGGTGTAAGGCAACGAATCGTTTAACGGATAATCGGTAACGCCAATCAGTTGTACCATTTCGGAAAATGTTTCTTCATCGGTTTTACAAGTGTTCATATCACCAACCACAAAAACCGGGATTCGTTCGTCTTTATTTCTATCGAGCAACTCACGAATACTGCGATACTGACGGTGACGCACAACAGAGGCTTGCTCTGAACCACCTGCCTGCAGATGGGTTCCCGCCACCTGAAATCTTCTGCCTTTCTTCTCGGCTTCGATAAGCGTGCAACCTTTGGCCGCCATGGCATCGGAATGTACACCACGGGTGTAAATGACATGGTCAACATATTTTAACGGTATCCGGCTCACAATAAGAATTCCGTTGCTGGCAAACCGTAATGCTTTTGTTCTGGTGTTCACCTGATACGGGTATTCGTCGCGAAGCTGTTTACGAAGCATTCGTTTAATTTCGCCATCGAAAACCTCCTGAAAAACAATAATATCAAAATCTTGTTCCTTGCAATATTCAATAATCCAGGGTGCCCTGTCCGTCTGCATTTTCCGCAACGACGGTGATACTATATCATAATTATCGGGCAACATCTGTATGTTCCATGTTACAATTTTCACCGTAACAGGTTCGGCCTGTGCATACAACCCGTAAGGAGGGTGCAGCAGAATAAGCAGGACAATTGCAAACAACAGGCTGCCCAAATATTTTGCTAAACGCGCTAATGCTGTCGGTCGCACTGAAAGTGTATTATGGTCAGAATAACGCTTCATACTATGCATGAGTCTTGCACAAAATAAGCGATTTTATCGGTTTGTTTTTGGGGTAGCCAAATGGCAATCTCCAATTTTAGATATGCATAACAATTTAAAAGATATTCATCAAACCTGAATAGCGAAACACAATTCAGGTTTGAATTATCGCATCTTGCATAAAGCTGACGAAAAACAAATCAGGTCTGCTTCCATTTATTAGTGATTGCAGGAATGCCCGCCTTCGTGGTGGTGCTGATGTTGCGCACAACTGCTGCCGGAATCGTGAATATCTCCGCTGAGCCATTGTTTGACAGCCAATTCGGCATTGCCCGAACAACCACGCACCACATCAATACCCCAGTAATTCAGCACATTGATGGCTCCATCACCAATGCCCTCTGCAATCATTACGCTCACACCCTGATCAGCAAGCACGGCCGCAATATTCGACTTACAACCGCAACCCTGTGGCGATGGAATGCTTTCGACCCTGATGATTTGCATGCTATCGTCGGCAGTAAAAACCGAATACGACTGGCAATGTCCAAAATGTGAATCAATGTTGCCATCGTAGGCAACCGGAACTGCAATTTTCTTCATAAAATTATTATTTAACAGTGGTATATGCTTTAAATGCCGGTGGGTTTTCGATGGTCTTTTTCACCTTACAATATTCGGCAGCACTCACCAACGCCGGACGGTATTTCTCGGGAAAATCGGGCGGAACCTGTATCTCGAATTCAAAATTTAAGGGTAAACCGCTCTGATTATCGAATTCCATGTGCTGAATGATTCGAATGTTGTCGGTAGGTAAATTGCGGCTGTCGCAGAAAAACTTAACGTAAATTCCGGCACAGGTACCCAGCGAAGCCAGAAACAACTCGAAAGGCGTCGGGGCTGTGTTGAGCCCACCGGCAAAAACCGGTTGATCGGTATTAATACTGTGTCCGTTAAAATTGGCAGTAACCACTTTACCACCTCCAAAACTGATTTCCATATCCATAATACTTGATTTAATTTATTTATTAATAGGAACTAATTCTTCATCATTGTAGCACTCACATGCTGCACAGGGAAAATGATTGCTTTTACCCTGTATCAGGCGGCAACATTTCCGGCAACGATACCAGTCGTTTTCGAGTTGAAAATTACCTCCTTCGATAATCAACTGCCTGCCTTCGGCAAATGCGACGGCTATATGGCTGAGAGCTCGGTTATAGATTCTTGTAAATGTGGGTCGCGAGACCTGCATCAGAACAGCAGCTTCATCCTGCGACTTCTTTTGGTAATTTACAAGCCTGAAACTTTCGAACTCCTCGAGGCTCATATTCACCGATGTCACCGGAACCGAAGTAATACCAAAAGGTTTAAAACCCTGCATCAGTGGAGGGCTCGATATTTTCCGGCATTTACAGGGACGTGGCATACTATTTTTTTTGCAAATATAATGAACTTACGTTCATAATACAAATTTAAAAAGAAATTGTTCAAAAAAAAGTCTGCCTAAAAGTTATTCGAAAACGCTTGCATTATTTCATCCCGCGCTGCTTCTTTACTGTTTCGTAAGCTTCCTGCAGCTTCTGGAATTTTTCTTTGGCAGCGCGCTGAACATCTTCGCCCAGGTGGGCTACCTTGTCGGGATGATATTTTACGGCCATCGAGCGATAGGCTTTTTT
>JAKQPY010000122.1:0-1778 GCA_029564465.1 Bacteroidota bacterium
ACTCGGATTAATTTCAATTGATTAATGTCGTGGACATTGTGCTCACGGATAAAGTCGCGGATTTCTTTGACGGTGACCAGTTCACAATGGCAAACAATTCCGTCGTCAGGTAAATATTCAAATTGCGCCTCAGGCAACGCAGTTGTCTCAGATTCTGGTTGCACTCTGATTCCGGCTACCAACGGCGCATTTTTCAAAGTGGTTTTAATGTGGATCAGGTGAGTTTTATGTTTTTTAAAATAACGAATTTTCAAAATTTCACCACTTTCTAGAAATTCTCCCGAAACTCCAGTTAATGCCAGCCGATCGCCTACTTTGAAGGTCGGTAAATATTCGTGCGGTAAAACCACTTCGCCCGATTGTTCGTCAATCTTGCGAGCCAAGGTAATCGCCAATCCGGGGCAGATTAAAACACACTGCATGCATCCAGTACAGCCGCCCTGATAAAAGGGTAAATCCATTAAATCGTGACGATCACCTCGAAGTTGAATAGCATTCACCGGGCAAACCGCCGTGCAAGGGTTACAGGGAATTTCTTCCGTACAACGGATAATTGGTTGAAATTTTTCATCCAAAACTACTGGAGTTGATGGGAAAATTCGTCCGGGCTTGCTTTTTAAAATTTCAGCCTTTTGGATAAAAGTCGAATCTATTGCTATATTTTTACCAAGCTGATTTGCTAAACGCCGTGCCGCAATTCGCCCACCGAACATAGCCGATGAAGCTTCGGCGATTTCATCGGCATCACCGGCTTTAACAACCGGAAAACCAAATTGGTTAGCCATCTCGAAAAACTCATCAATTGGAGTTAAACCGACCGCGATTAATAAAGTATCAACTGCAAAAGTTCGAGCGGTTTCCAACAAAGGTTGAAAATGATTGTCAACCGCGGCAATGGTAACTCTCTCGACTTTGCCGTTGCCTTCGGCGGCGATTACGGTGTGTTTTAAGTAGATTGGCACACCCATACGTTTTATTTTATCGGCATGAACCTTATAGCCGGAAACCTTACCCAGAATATCACAAATAGCGACAACTGTGATCCCAGCTTGTAAAGCATGATAAGCCGCAATCAAACCGACATTGCCACTACCAACAATGAAAACGCAACGACCGGCTTGAACCAGATCACGATTGACCAGGGTCTGAAAAGCACCGGCGCCAAAAACTCCCGGCAGGTGATTGCCATTGAAAATCAGTGACTTTTCGCGAGCACCAGCAGAAATTATCAAACCGCGAAAGGCAACAATCGCATAGTTTTGGTTTTTAATAAAAAGCCCGGCTTTTTTATCCTTATAAATTGCGGCTACAGTAGTATTAGTAAAAATTTTAATATTGGTGTGATTGCTTAATTCTTTCTCCAGTAAAGCGGCAATTGCGATGCCCCGCCTACCGGCATAACAGTCTTCAATCGATCCGAAAAATTTATGCGTCTGAAGTAGAAGTTTACCGCCTAATTTTTCCTTATCGTCAACAACGATTACGTTATAATTCAGTTGGGCGAGCTCGAGAGCGGCCGTCAATCCGGCAGGGCCACCGCCAATTACCAATATATCGCAGGTCAATTCGATTTTTTGGTAGTGGGTCAGTGGGTGGTTATCGACTGGAATTTCCGGAATATGGCGCAGGGTTTTAATCTGCATACCGCCTTTTAACGGCGTCACACAGGATTTTTGCGCCAAACCGTCAATGACTAAAGTGCAATGCGAACATTGCCCATTGGCACAGAAGAGCCCCTGCGGTGTGTCACCTCTGCGGTGAATGGCAAATTCCCGATA
>JAKQPY010000133.1:0-26107 GCA_029564465.1 Bacteroidota bacterium
CACAAAATTACAACAGGAACTCGGATGGAAACCATCGTTGCAATTCGAAGAAGGACTGGAACGCACGGTGGATTGGTATCTGGCAAACGAAGAATGGCTTAGCAACATTGTTTCGGGTGATTATATGCAGTATTACGTACAGCAATATGTAAAACGATAAAAATTCATGACCGAAGAAATATTTTTTGCTTTACCGTTTGCTGTTACAGCATGTAATACCGATGGAATTATCGTTTATATGAACGAAAAATCGAAAGTAACATTCGAGAAAGACAGCAATGTTTCGTTGATAGGCAAATCCTTATTCGACTGTCATGGCCCGGCCTCATCCGAAAAAATCAGGGAATTGTTGCAAACAGGTGGCACCAATGCCTATACGATAGAAAAGAACGGCCAGAAAAAGCTGATTTATCAATGTGCATGGTTTAAAGACGGTCAAGTAGCCGGTCTGGTTGAGGTTTCGCTACCCATACCGGCAGAGATGCCGCATTACATCCGGAGTTAATCATAACATGATGTAACACTTTGTATATTAACTGATTTAGCCTGAAGCAATAGAGGTAAAATTGTGATTTTCCAATCAAAAACAGATTTTATTCTATGTATATGTTTTCACAATTCTTGCGATAATATCATCGATTGGGTAAGTATCGGGAGATAAAATATATTGAAGAAAAGCTCCCTGTAACAGCGATGTACAATATAACATTTCGAATTTTGGGTCGTCACAGCCCAGCTCAGCAAAATACTCATACAACAATTTATTGATTTCGGAGTACCCTTCGATATGCACGCTTTGTAGCGAACTTAATGTGCCTGGCTGAGTTAATAGTCCGGCCAACAATTGCCAGAAACTCCTGTTTTCGTCAATCAGCTTTTTTAACCGAAAAATGAATGAGACAAATTCTTCCTTCTGCAAAATACCATCCTGATTCTGGTCGAAATTTTCGTATGCCTGATTAAAACCTTCCTGAAAAATTTCACCCAGCAACGCCTCCTTGCTATCGAAATAATTATACATCAAGCCTTTCGATATGCCGGCACTTTTGGCAATCTGACTTATGGAGGTCTGGTGATATCCCTTTTCAGCAAAAAGTTCCAATGCGGTATGCATTATCAGACTGCGTTTCTCAGTCCTGATTTCTTCGAATTGCTCCTTACTTTTCGGGCACATGCAATGTCTTTTCTTTGGTTGAACAGTCGGTCAAAATTAAAAAATATTTTTATATTTTCAATTTTTATTCTGTGTTAATTTAGTGTTAAATTAGTAGTCTTGTAAAATTCACATCTATGAGATCATTAATACATCATTTGATTGCCTTCTCGGCATTAGTATTTTCTTCGTTAACCGCATTTTCGCAGGCCCCGCAAATTATACCGTCAGAGCATCCGGGTATGGTAGGTCTGTGGACATACGACAACCAATCGTCGTTGATGCAGGCTACGACTGGCAGTAATCTGATTACCCACGGAACGGTAAATGCGATATCGGGTCCTGTTGCAGGTGATAATGCAATCAACATCGGGGTAGGCAGCTACCTCACCTGCAACCATGGTATTGCGGGTAATGGCGGAGGAACAGAAGTTAATGAATATACCATGGTATTTGATTTCAGAATTCCCGAAAGCAACAAATGGTATTGTTTCTATCAGGCAAATGAGAGTAACAGCAACGACGGAGAATTGTTTGTTAACCCATCGTGTCAGGTAGGGCGTTCAACCGACGGGCCGGGATATTCGGTTTATCAGGTGGTTCCGGGTGAATGGTATCGCATGGTTGTATCGGTTGATTTGGGCAATTATTACAGGGTTTATCTCGACGGGTCGCTGGTTTTGGCCGGCGGCAGTCTGAGTGTTGACGGCAGCTATTCGTTGTATCCGTCGAATGACGAAAACCTGGTCCATTTTTTTGCAGATAACGATGGCGAAGACAACAGTTTCGACATTGCAGTTACTGCTTTATACAATCATGCTGTTGATCAGGTGGAGGTAAACACCCTGGGTGGGTATGGACATACAATACAACCTGTACTTACCGGAATATTACCCTATCTGCAAACACCCACGCCCACCAGTATGTACGTAAGCTGGCACAGCACCCAAACATCGTCGACCATAGTGCAATATGGCACCACCCCCTCGTTAGGCAGTTCAACCACCGGGGGCAGCGAAAACATTTCGGGCAAACGCTGGCATACAGTTAAACTTACCGGGTTAAGTCCTGAAACCGTTTATTACTACAAATGCATCAGCGGGACAGAAGAATCTGATGTAAATGTGTTCAAAACCCCGGCAGCCGGAATAACTCAAAATCAGCACTTCCGGTTTATCATTTTCGGCGACAGCCGAACCGATGTGGCTAAATGTACACAGATTGCCTATGCCGCAAAAGCAAAAGCTCAGGAATTATTTGGTTCTGACATACATAATCAGATAAATCTGGTTGCCCATGTTGGCGATATTGTCAGCAGTGGTGGAACTATTTCGCAATACGAAGATGAATATTTTAAACCCTATGCCTGTCTCAGCAACACCATTCCTTTCATGGTATCGATTGGAAACCATGAGGACGAGTCTACCAATTATTATAAATACATGAAATATGAGGATTTCAGTGATTATACCAGTTTTTTGCTTCAGGAAAAATTCTATTCATTTTACTTAAGTAATATTCAGTTTGTTATGCTGAATAGCAACAGCCTGTTAGCGAACGGAGTACAAACCAGTTGGTTCGAAGATAAACTGAGTGAATCGGAAAACAACCCGGCTGTTGATATGTCGTTTTGCTTTTTGCATCATCCGGGGCACAGTGAATGTTGGCCGGATGGTAACACTGCCTGGGTTCAGGATGATGTAATTCCTACAATGAAACAATTCAGAAAAGTTCAATTATTGGCCTATGGACATTCTCACAATTACGAACGGGGCTGCTTCGAATCGGAAGCCGCAGCCGCCATTGGCGATTTCTATATTATGCTTTCGGGCGGAGCCGGTTCTGCTTTGGACAGGTGGGGAATGTACCCGAACCAGACCGACTATTCAGAAATACAGATGACACTCGACCACTACTGCTTCAATATAGTTGATATCGATCTTGTAAATAAAACCTGGGATTTATACTCCTATAGTCTGGGCAACCTCGACAACCCACTCGACGTGGTTCTCATTGATGAATATCACCGCTACCTGAACCAGCCGGCACCGGAGACTCCGGTTTGTCTGGCTCCTCAGGCACAAAGCATAGCAACCCCACAGCTCATTGCATCAGAAATAGTGAGTGCCGATGCGCTGATGACATCGCATTTCCAAATCACATCTTCACCGGGAAATTACAGCAGCCCGGTTGTTGATTCAAAGCGTGACTGGGTCAACATATATGGTGATAGTGGAGCACCCGACTACACTCCCACCGACCTGAACGAAGGCATTGACCTGAGGCGGCTTCAGGTGTCATCTGCGTTAAACCCCGGCACCTATGGCTGGCGTGTTCGTTACCGTGACCATAATCTGAGGTGGAGCCCATGGTCAACCGAAAGTACATTTACAGTACAAAGTGGCATGCAGAACTATACAGATTTTGTTGCTGATGTTACACAGGGAATCAGTCCGCTCACGGTACATTTTACCGATTTATCGCAACCTGCAGTAAACGCGTGGGCATGGGATTTCGACAACAATGGCAGCACCGACAGTAACCTGCAGGATCCGGCTTATACATTTAATTCGGAAGGTATCTACACTGTTAGTCTGACCACAGCCAATGGAACCGAAACCAAGGATTTCTACATTAATGCCCAGACCAATTCACTGGAAGAAATTGTCAATCACGGCAATGATATTTTACAAATCAGGCCCAATCCGTTTATCGGAAATACGAACATCGACTTCTCATTAACCGAAAAATGTCTGGTAAAAATAACAGTGTACGATAATCGTGGAGTAGAATTAAATATTTTAAAAAACACACAGCTTCCGTCAGGAAAACATACTTTTGGATGGAATGGTTGCGATGCATCAGGGAAGGCTCTGCCCGGCGGCAAGTACTTTGTCAAAATAGAAGCAGGTAAATTTATTGATGTGAAAAGCATCGTAATACTCGATAAATGATGATTAGAAGACTTTTTTCGACATTGCTTGCCGTTTGCTTTATTATTGTTGCTCAGGCACAGAAAACCGGTGAGATTAAAAATGGTGTAATTGCAACCCGATACGAAAACGGGCAGGTAAAAACCTTGACTTCCTACAAGAACAACATGCTACACGGAAAATTTGTGGCATATTATGAAAACGGAAACTTAAAAGAACGGGGAAAATACCGTAACAACATCCAGGAAGGAAAATGGCAAAAATGGTATGAAAACAAGCAGTTGCGATGCGAAAACATTTACAATAAAGGCATGTTAAACGGTGATTTTAATTACTATTATGAGGATGGCACCCTGCAATACCACGAGGTATATGAAATGAACCGTCGGCAGGGGGAATGGTCATATTACTATCCAAACGGAGTTTTGCGAGAAACACAGCATTACAAAGACCACAAAAAAGTGGGAACATGGTATTATTACTTTGCCGATGGTAAAATTCAGGGTGAAATACATTATAACCTCAGTAAAAAAACCGGGGTATGGAAAGAATGGGATGAAAATGGGGTTTTGCGCGAAGAAACTCCTTACGAAAATAATCTGGTAAATGGGGTTAAGAAGTCATATAATCAGGCAGGCGTTTTAATAGAGGAAACTTCTTATCAAAACCATTTAAAAAACGGGGCATGGATTAAATATTACGATAACGGGAAAATTGCCACACGTGGCTTTTACAAAGAAGGCAGGCACAAAGACGGGGAATGGCTATACTACAATGAACTGGGTGAATTGATAAAAACCGAAGCTTATCAGGCGCCTTCGGCTATGAAATAAACCAGCTTAGTGTGAATGTTTCAAATCATCAATAAATTGTTGCGCATATTCCTGCAAGCATACTTTCCAGTCGCGCATGTAATTAATGCCACGTCGATTTAATTTCAAGTTAATTAGTTTTTCGGAATATGGTCGTGGTGCAAAATATTCATTCTCGAAATAATTTGATTCGACCTTAATTATTTTAATTTTATCGGTAAGCCCCAATATGTTAACCAGCTCAACAGCAACATCATATCGGCTACAAGAGCCATCGCACACCTGATTATACAAACCGTAGTAACCTGTTTCCATCACTTTCGATATTGCATTTGCAAAGTCGAGGGTGTAGGTTGGTGTCCCTAATTTATCGTCAACTACATGCAATTCGGTTTTACCATTAATAATTTGTTTATAGATTTTATTAATGAATTTTTTATCCTTACGTGGGCCACCACCCATCATCCACCCGGGGCGAAAGACAAAACATCTCGAAACCCGTTCAAGCACAAAGCGTTCACCATAAAATTTCCCTTTTGCATAATGACTTAGTGGATTTGGTGTGTCGAAATCAGTAAAATATTCCTGCTCTCCACCAAAAATACCTGCAGTGGAAATATATACCATTGTGCAGCCGTATTTTTCAGCTAGAAAAGCTACATTTTCTGTTCCAAGCGCATTTGTGCACCAAGAGTTTTCATGATTTGTCTCACAATATTCCAAATCGGTAAGCGCAGCAAG
The DNA here is from genome assembly GCA_029564465.1 of Bacteroidota bacterium. GTDB lineage: Bacteria > Bacteroidota > Bacteroidia > Bacteroidales > ML635J-15 > JAGOEF01. The sequence goes on from JAKQPY010000133.1 coordinate 5,640, forward strand.
GTGTAAAACAATTTCTGGGTTGAATTCTTCAAAAACACGAATACATTGGCTAAATTCTCTAACATCCAAATACTCAAGCCATGGCTCATTCAAATCGATATCAGTGGCTTTAACTTCTTGATATTTTTCGGAGAAAACCTTGTACATTGACTGGCCAAGCATCCCTCCGCAACCAGTAATTAACACTTTCTTCTGAATTTTCATATTGCAATAATTATTGTTTAACAACACCGTTAAGAATATTCAAATATTTTGATTTGTTTGCTTCAACCGAAAAATTCTTCAGAACATTTTCCCTCCCTGCTTTACCCATTTTTTCCCGAAGGCGTTCATCATCAATTAACTCGATAATAAATTTCACCCACTCTTCGTTTGTGTCAGCAAGAAAACCAGTAACACCGTGTTCAAAATTTTCCAGATTTGAGCCAAACGCTGTTGCAACACATGGTATACCACAAGACTGATATGTTAAACCTTTCAATCCACTTTTGCCCAACACCCATTCTTCTTTAGGGGTTGGGTACAAACCAATTTGTATGCCATGAAGGTCAAAGACTTCATTATGTTCAGACCACCTGATATTTTCTACTTTAACTCCATTCAGTTCAAAATCACGGTCGCAAATGACACGCAAAACAATTTTACGAGAAATTGCAACTTCTTTAAGGGCTTCATCCAGTAAATGCAAAAACGGAATAGTACTATGACTTCCAGTCCAACCAAGTGTAACAACTTCGCTTTTTTTATACTCTTTTAAGGGAATAAACCTTTCCGTATCGAAAGTAGATGAAATGTCTGTAACATTTTGATTGTGCTTCAGTGCTTCCTCTTCAAGGTACTTTGTGCAAACAATTACATGTTTGGCAATTTTCATTAGCGTGAAAATTTTTTTCTTGCCTTTTAAGAAAGCAATAAACCAATTCATTTTGCTTTTATGTCCTTTAAAAACAGCATCATCAATGTCGTAAACAATATGTGGATTTGCAAGCTTCATAAGCCATTCAAACAGTGAACTACCAAATGGCGTAACCCAAAGATGAATGTAAACCAAATCGTAAAATGGAGCTCTGAAAATATCGGCAATTCTCTTAAAATATCCCCAGATAGTCAAAATAAACTTGCTAAAAAAATATCCGTTTCTATATAACACATTCCATAACCCATGAATCATAAATGGTGCTACAGTAATAGAATAACCTGCCTGCCTCCAATAGGGGAAATATTGCTCATATTTTAAGCGCTGACTCGGGTACACTTTTTCAGGTGCAGGGCAAATTACCAATATTTTCTTATTCTTTTTCTTTTTCACCTGTCATGTTCCCATAAATAGTATTATACACTTCAACACCAACTTTCAAATCTAATATTTTTATCGCCTTATCTCGTATCTCTTGCTTATTTTTTCTCACAAGTGTCACTATCTGCATCGCTGCAATTTGATATGCTTCTTTTGTGTTTTCAGGCAAAACAATACCACTTTGAGTAATTTCAACTATTGCATCAACATCTCCTACTCCACTATTTACAATCATGGGTATGCCCATAGCAAGCATTTCCCCTTGCTTTGTAGGACTACTGCTAATTTTTGAATAAACAGGTTTTATAAACGATAGTCCGATGTCAACGGCAGCCAGTAAGTCAACAACTTCATCCCGTTTGGCTGACAATAATTTTACTTTGTTTGTATCGAGATCGCAAACTAGTTTTGGTTTATTAAAGCTATCACCTGAAATGATAAGAAAACGAGCTTCAGGGTAAATTTCTGAAATCACAATAAAAAAATCAAACATTTCCTGCACCATATACCAGGTACCCAACGAACCAAGATAACAAAAAACCAATTCCATGTCAAGATAACCAAGTTTCACTCGCATTTGCTTACGTTTATCGCTTGATGGAATATTAAAAAAATCAAAATCGGCACAACATGGTATCACCGATATTTTGTCCGGATTAAGTTTAATTTTGCGCCATCCTTGCATTTCATTTTTTGCAGCCTGCGTTAGTGATACGACATGATCCGCCACTTCCAGATATTGTTTTTCTTTTTTCTTAAAATAATTGTAAACAGCTCTATAAATTGGGTTAGCAAGGTTCCAAAGACCACCATCAACACGCTCGTCTGCCCAAAAGCCCCTCATATCGAAAACAAATTTTGCCCTTTGTTTTCTCTTTACCATCAATCCTGCCAATGGAGCAATATAACTTCGGCAATGAACTATCTGAAAATGTTGCAATTTCATTAACTTTTTCACCCTACTGCGTAGCTTGAATATGTCGACAAGCGTTGACAAAATCGGTGGCCTTTTTGTGTACATCACAGGTTCCCATGCAATTCCATGTTTTGATAACAGGTGGTTTATGTAGCTTCTTCCATTTATATACCGATTTGGTTTCTCTGCACTTAAAATGGTAATTTTATAACCACGATTTGCCAATCCAACCAAATATGGAATAACCTGCGACTGCCCCAGGGGGTCAGTCATGCCATCATACGATATATACAGGACTTTCTTCACAAAAAAATAAAACGCAAAGTTTGCAAAAAAAACTGATAATTAAGCTTCGAGAAAGCTGTTAAAAAAGCCCAAACAGAATCTCAAGTAATTGTACAGTGTTAAAGTTTTCATAATTATTATATAAAAACACAAAATTCAAAAGTGAATTGATTTAATTAGCTGAAAATTTACCGTTATGAAAGGGTTTTCAATATTCATTTGTTTGTTAGGTTGTTATCTATCACTTCAAGCGCAATTCTGTGAAATATCGGGGAGTATTACGGATTCGGTTAGCCATGAATTTCTTGCATACGGGAATATATCGGTACTGAATGAGTCAGATTCGGTTGTTTCGGGCTGCATGAGCAACGAAAAAGGCGAGTTTAGAATAAAATACCTTTCGTGTGAACAACAGTACCATCTGATAGTAAATTATACAGGGTATGTGTCAAAACGAATTGATTTACCCGAAAAACTAGGTTCAAAACACAACACCGGCATTATCGGTTTAAGCCGGTCGGCAGCTGAACTTGAAGAGGCGGTGGTTGAAGGATCAACACGCTACGTAGAGCAAAAATTCGATCGTAAGGTGTACACAATGAACGAAGCCAAAGTATCGGCAGCCAAAAACATTTTCGATTTGTTACGGACTCTTCCGGGTGTTACGGTTGATGAAGCCGGCAACGTAAAATACAAAGGAGCTGGTGCAACCATTTATATTGACGATATGCCATCACAATATATCTATCCTAACCTCGAAATGATTCCTGTCGCTCTGGTAATAAAAATCGAAGTTATCGATGCATCGTTGCAAAGTGGTTCGCAAAAAGGCGGAGTCATTAACATAAAAATGAAAAACATGGCTGCCGACGGGTTAAGTGGATTGGCTCAGGTAAAGGGAGGAACCGCAAACTTTCGCGATTTACATCATGGATCTGGCTTTGGCAATCTGAACTATAAGTATAAAAACCTTCTGTTTTTTGCGAACCTGAATTATTACCATGAATATTCAAGCAGCCGCAGCGAAAGCTATGGCAGTCAGACTTTTAACGGAACAAGTTATAGTCTGACAAATACCGGCTCCAGTATCAGCAACGTTGATTACTTCTGGAATTACGGGGGATTACGCTACACCCCAAGTATGAATACCCGTATGTTTTTTTCGCTGGGTTTATACCGGTATGGCGGTTCTTATCCGGGCGAAAGCAATCAACTATCGACCACCGGACCCAATGCAGATTATTTCAACCGCTACACAGTGCTATCTGATTATAGCTACCAATATCGGAATGTTTGGTTAAACGCATACTATTACCACAGTTTCGATTCGCTGGGCAGGGAAATATCGGCTTACGCCGGATGTCAGCAACAATTCAATCATCATGAATCGGACAATATTTACAAATACTACTTTCTTTCGGGAATACCCATTACTCAATCAACGGCTTATAGCGACGTCACCGAACTTAATAATTCAGGGATTTGGACCGGCGTTTACTATAATCACCCCTTTAGCAATAAAACCCGGTGGAATTTGGGTTGGCGGGGATGGTTCAGCCTGAAAAACAATCAGGAAGAATTGTCGTATATCAACGAAATAGAATATCTTCCAACCAGCGGAAATACTCAGGCAATAACTCAGTCGCATACGGTGTATTCACGTTTTGGCACAACACTAGGAAAATGGAAAATTGATGCCGGGTTATCTCTCGATTATAATCTCAACGACATTGATTACCTTCGTTATGATGAGCAATCAGTAGATACCAGTTTTGTTTTTAAAAAATATTACATTAACCCATCTCCCTCGGCTACAATCATCTATTCTGCCGACAGCATCAACGATTTTAAAATCAGCTATTCGCATAGTGTACAAACGCCCTACTACACGCAGGTCTGTGATTTTATTGACAAGCAGAGTCCTTACTCATGGAATGTTGGAAATCCCGCCCTTGAACCGGTAAATTATCACAATTTTTTTATTGGATATACGCTGAATAAAAACACATGGAATATTAACCTTGACGTTTTCTACAGCCTAACCCGTAACGATATTTCGTATTTAACGCTTCCGGTAACAGAAAGTATATGGATTAGTATGCCCGAAAATATTGGTAAAAACACAAGCACCGGTATCGATTTATCGGCATTTGTATCGCTGAAATCAATAATTGACCTCAATTTTTCGTCGAGGATATACCATACCAACATTAAGGCTGAAAACCTGAGTGAGAATGTTGACAAGAAAAACTTCGGATATGAGCTGAAACTTAGCTCTGATATACGCTTCAATCAAAAAACTTCGGCAACATTATATGTGAATTATGTAAGCCGCGAAATCAGAATCGATGGATATTCGTTTGGATATTTCGACTCCTCGGCAAGTATTACGCGCAAATTTTTCAGCAATAGTCTGATGTGCACACTTGGTGTAAGCAATATTCTGAACAATCTGATGAAGCATGGCGATTACACCGAATATGCCGGAATAATCTGGAACACCAATAACTATGGGTCGAGGTATCAACCCATGATATTTGCCTCATTGCAGTACAAATTCCGGCAGGGTGACCGGGGTACGCAAAATGCAGGAAAGATGTAAATTGCCTATTGGGTAATAATTTCGATTTCATCGGCAAACAACCAGGAATCAGAGCCTGCGCCAAGGTGCCATTTGGGTAGTTTGCCATAATATTTTGCCACCACCTTAACATAGCGGGTTTTCATATTTCCCGGCTCGTACCGGAACCGATGAATAACCGAATTATTTTCGTTGTCGGGAATGTTGTGCGTCAGCTTTTTCATGCTGACAAAACGAATTCCATCGTTCGAAAAAAAGTATTCCACATTGAGTGGCATCATAATCCAGGATCGCTGGTCCTGAACAAAACCCGTTTCCACACTTTTTACCGGCAATATTTCGCCCAAATCTACCACCGCCACAACATCCTGTGCCCTGAATCCCTGCCAATCGCCCGAGCGAAAATCGTCATTTCCCTTCAAACGGTCTATCAGTGCATCATCGCCCCCCGCCTGATATAGGCTGCTGTATTCCGAAAGAAGTGTTATACTGCGTTTGCCTTCAATCCTGATATATTCGGCTTTTACCGGCTTCGAGGGAAGTTTTCCATCGGCTTCAGCATAAAAAAACAAATGAGTATCGGCTCTCAGCACCAGGGGCTTTTTGTATTCTTTAAAATTTGCCGGTTCATTGGTTGAATATAAAATTCTGGCATCTGCATCAAAACAGTTCAATTCAACTACAAGAGAATCGTGAAATGTTTTCTTCGATACATTGGTAAACGGGGCTCGTGTAACTATACCTTCGTCAATTTTTGAAGGATACACGCTTTCGGGTTCTTTGCCGAAATTTTTACCGGGAGTCCGGCTCATGAAGAATTCAAGGGTTCCGCCGCGCATAATATCCCGGTGCAGCAGGTAGGTTTTGTTGTAATTTCGTCCGTTCAGCAAAATTTTCTCAATATACATATTGCTTTCAGAATTGTTGTGGGCAATTATCGTAAAACGCTTTCCGTTTTCGAGTTGCAACAACACAGTATCAAATAAGGGACTCCCGATATCGTACACACCATTGGCCGGGTTGACCGGATAAAACCCCATCGCACTCAGCACATACCAGGCCGACATTTGTCCGCAGTCTTCGTTCCCGCAATTACCCGAAGGACTGGAGTTATACATTTCCGCCATAATCTTTCTCACCATTTTCTGTGTTTTATCGGGACGACGGCAATAATTATACAGGTAAGCAATATGATGACTTGGCTCGTTTCCATGAGCATACTGTCCGATAAGTCCCGAAATATCTTTCAGGTCTTTACCGTGTGTTTCGCTACCTGTCGAAAACAATTCGTCGAGTTTGGTTTCGAAAGCTTTTTCGCCACCCAGCAGCTCAACCAGGCCTAAAATATCATGGGGTACATAAAAACTGTATTGCCACGAATTGGCTTCAGTAAAATTATGATCGACTTCCTTTGGGTCGAATGGTTCTTTAAACGAGCCGTTAAGACGGGGTCGCATAAAGCCTGTTTGTGAATCGAATAAATGGCGGTATGCCTGACAACGGGTCATGTAATCCTGATACACTTGATCGTTTCCGATTGCTTTGGCAAATATGGCAATACACCAATCGTTGTAGGCGTACTCCAGTGTTTTCGATACCGACTCGTGCTCGGCCTCTACAGGCAGAAACCCATATTTAATATAATCGGGCTTACCCAGTTCATCGGCTTCGGCACGGGCCATCATTGCCTTGAGAGCCAATTCTGTGTCGAAATCATCAATTCCTTTTAAATACGCATCCACCATGGGGGGTACGGCATGATACCCGATCATGCAGCCGGTTTCGTTGGCCGAAAGTTCCCACATAGGCAACTGACCACCCAATTGATATTGTGCTAAAAAGGTTTTAATAAAATCGAGACTGCGTTTTTGCTGCACAATAGTAAACAATGGATGGACAGCCCGATAGGTATCCCATAACGAAAACACGGTATAGTTCAAGAAATCTTCAGTCTGATGAACCTGAAGGTCGGTGCCGCGATATTTACCATCGACATCGGTAGCCAGGCTCGGATGGATAAAACTATGATATAATGCCGTATAGAAAACTTTTTGCTGTTCTTCGCTGCCTCCTTTCACCACAATACGGCTTAATTCGTTGTCCCAGGCCTGAGTTGCGGCTTTTCGCACCGCTTCGAAATCCCAATCCGGCAATTCCTTATCGAGATTGCCAATTGCTCCGGCTTCGCTTACCTGCGAAAGTGAAACTTTTACCTGAACACTTTTTATAGTTGTATCAGAAATTTCGAAAGCAAATACGCCATATTTCGAATCGAATTTGCAGATTTTACTCAAATCAGCTATATTTTCGAGAGCGGCATCCTCCAAAAAGACATCATTATAAGCTATATCAACAATTTTGACAGGCACCGAAAAATCAATAGCAAAATACAAGATTTGATTTTGAGCCCAGGCACTCGATCGGCGAATACCCGTAAAACGGGTGTCGGATACTTTGGTTAAACCCGATTCCAGCACTACATCGCGGTGCTTAAGGTCAAGAATCATGTAACGACTGCCCGGTTTATTAAATGTATAGCGATGCATTCCTACACGTGCGGTGGTGGTCATTTCGGCGAGTATCTCAGGCGATTTAAGGAAAACCGAATAATAGCCCGGTTCTGCCTTTTCGGATTCATGCGAGAAAACCGATGCATAACTCAGAACCCCGGCATCGTCAGAAGCATTCACCAACGAATATTTTCCGACCATGGGCATGAGCAGGATATCGCCATAATCGCTGCAACCCGTTCCGCTAAGGTGTGTGTGCGAAAACCCGTAAATTACTGAATCGCTGAAATGATATCCACTGCAGCCATCCCAACCATCCAGCCGTGTATCGGGGCTAAGTTGTACCATCCCGAAAGGATACACAGCCCCAGGAAATGTATGGCCATGAACATCGGTCCCGACCATCGGGTTAACCCATTTTGATAGCGGATAAATTTCGTACTTATACGAGATATTGCTGATTACAGCATGAATCAAAACCCCGAGCATCGCCAGCGAAAGGGCAATTACAATGATATAGCGGTTCATAGAACAAATTTTTAGTAAAGATAAAAATTACCATGAATGAGTCAAAAAAAACGATTTGCGTTGTGAGCAAAAGTGTGTACTTTCGTTTTTTCATCAAGCCAACATGAAAACACGCATAGAACACGATTCAATTGGAGACATTGAAGTTTCTTCTGATAGTTATTGGGGACCGCAAACTGAAAGGTCGCGACTGAATTTCATCATCGGAAATCACCTGATGCCTCTACTGGTTATCAAAAAACTGGCCCTGATAAAAAAAGCATCAGCCATTACGAACCATTCCTTCGGAAAACTCAGTGATGACAAAATGCAGCTGATTAGCCGTGTTTGTGACGAAATATGTTCAGGCCAGCTTGATTCACAGTTTCCACTGAGTGTGTGGCAAACGGGTAGCGGAACCCAGACCAATATGAATGTTAACGAGGTGATTTCGATAAGGGGACAAGAAATGTATTCGGGCAACAGGAACGATCAACCCCGTTTGCTGCATCCCAACGACGATGTAAACATGAGCCAGTCTTCGAACGACGTATTTCCATCGGCCATGCATATGGCTGCTTTCGACATGATAAACATGGTTAGTATTCCGGGTTTACAGCACTTAATTTCATCACTAAAAGGTTTTGCACGGCGCTATAATAATACGGTTAAGATAGGGCGCACCCATTTGATGGATGCTACTCCCATTACAGTAGGACAGGAGTTTTCGGCGTATATCGACATGCTTGAACAGGGGAAGTCGCGGCTAAAGCAAAGTGCACGGCGACTCTTAGAACTACCATTGGGAGGAACAGCGGTTGGCACAGGTTTAAATACTCCTTCGGGCTACGACAGTGCTGTGGTTAAAAACTTATCCTCAATTTCCGGGGTATCATACCGTCCTTCAGCCAACAAATACAGTATTCTTTCGGCTCACGATGCCATGGTCGAAGTTCATGCTGCGCTGAAACAAATCAGCATCAGTCTCAACAAAATTGCCAACGACATCCGGCTTATGGCTTCCGGTCCACGATGCGGGCTCAACGAATTGACAATACCCGCCAATGAACCCGGATCCTCAATAATGCCGGGTAAAGTAAATCCGACACAAATAGAAGCCTTATGTATGGTTTGTGCAAAAATTGCAGGCAATGACCTTACCATTGGACTGGCCGCTATGCAGGGCCAATTCGAGTTGAATACCTATAAACCACTGATTATAACGACATTTTTAGAATCCGCCTGTTTGCTTGGAGATGCCTGTGTGTCGTTTTCGCAAAAGTGTATTTCCGGAACAAAAGTCAACCACGATACTTTGAAACAAAACCTTGACAAAGCACTAATGCTGAATACAGTACTCAGCCGGGAAATTGGTTACGAAAAAGCAGCGGTTATTGCAAAAATTGCAGCTAAAAAAAACATAGGGCTTCGTGAGGCTGCAATAGCTTCGGGCTTTGTAACGGGAGAAGAATATGACACCTGGATCGATGTTAACAAAATGGTATAGTTGATTGCAGTTACGTAATGGTTTTGAAATATTATATTTGCGCTTTATTGATTTAGTATGTGCGGAATAACCGGGTTTTACACCCTTACCAATCAGTTTGTCAGTCGTGATGAACTCGACAAGATGACACTAGCCCTGAAGCACCGGGGACCTGATGCTTCAGGAATGTACTATACTCCCGGAATTGGACTCGGGCACCGAAGGTTAAGTATTATTGACCTGTCGAGTGATGCCAACCAGCCCATGGAATCGCACAGTATGCGTTATATTTGCGTTTACAACGGCGAGGTATATAATTTCAAAACCATCGCCCGGGAACTCAATATTGATTTTAAAACCAGTTGCGACACCGAGGTAATTATCGAAGCATTTGCCGAATGGGGTGTGACATTTGTAAACAAACTGAACGGAATGTTTGCCATTGCCATATTCGATAAGCAGGAACACAAGCTATATCTTTTTCGTGACCGTATTGGCGTGAAACCGATATATTACTTTTGGGACGGTAAAAACTTTGCTTTCGCCAGCGAGTTAAAATCGCTGCTTCAAATCAGGCATATTCGCGATCAGCGTCAGATTGACCAGCAATCTATTTGCGACTATCTTCACCTGGGTTATATTCCTGAACCAAACAGTATTTATAAAAACATATATAAATTTCCCGCAGGGAATTTCGGCATTGTTTCATCTACCGGACTTCGTATTGAATCGTATTGGCTTATCGAAGGAGCTATCAGGCGAAAGCTTATTGATGATGAACAAGAATGCAAAGAGAAGTTGAAGGAGCTTATTGAATCATCGGTTTCGATGAGGCTGATCAGCGACGTTCCGTTTGGAACTTTTCTGAGCGGCGGTGTCGATTCGAGTCTGGTAACAGCGGTGGCAAGTAAATATGTCACCAAACCATTGAATACATTCAGCATAGGCTTTTTCGAAACCAAATACAACGAGTCGAATTATGCGCGCCGTGTGGCAGAACACCTGAACACCAACCACCACGAGATGATTCTGACAGAACTCGATGCCCAGCACATGATGGTTGACATGCTGAATTATTATGATGAGCCATTCGCTGATTCATCGGCCATTCCCACCATGCTGGTTTCGAAATTTGCCCGCGATCACGTCACGATGGTGCTATCGGGAGATGGGGGTGATGAATTATTTCATGGATATGGTGCTTACAAATGGGCAAGAAGGCTTTCGTTCGTACCTTCGAGAACAATGCGTCGTATGGTCGGTTTTCTATTGGCTAATTCGGGACAGAACCGCTATCGCAGGGCTGCACACCTTTTCCAGTATCAGGAACGCAAGCATTTAAAAAGTCATATTTTTTCGCAGGAGCAATACTTGTTTTCGCTTTCTGAAGTCAACAAGCTGATGCTTAACAATGTATATATCGACACAACGGTTGATCAGGATTACTCCTATTTTGTGAGAAAACTTACCCCCGAAGAAGACCAGGCGGTTTTTGACCTGAAATATTACTTAAAAGATGATTTGTTGGTGAAAGTCGATCGTGCGTCAATGAAGTACGGACTCGAAACCCGGGTTCCCCTGCTTGATTACCGGATTATTGAGTTTGCACTGAACATTTCACCCAAATTGAAAATTCAGGGCGGCATCCAGAAATATCTGCTAAAAGAGGTTCTTTACGATTATCTTCCCCGTGAATTTTTCGACAGACCCAAGTGGGGTTTCTCCATTCCGCTGAGTACCTGGCTAAATCGTGACATGTCGTACCTGATTGACGATCACCTGAACGAGTGGATGATAAGAAAACATAAAATCGTAAATTTCGAAGAAACCAGCCGATTGATAAAATCTTTCCGGGATGGAACGGATTATCTTTACAACCGTATTTGGTTGTTAATCATTCTGCATCGTTTTATGGAAAACGATAAAAATCTTCAGATACTCTAAACGGTAACGTAGGGAATTACATTTCAAGGACCAAACTTACCGGGCAATGATCCGACATATACACGTCGCTGTGAATAGCCGCTGATTTTAGTCTGGCTTCGATGGGTTTCGAGGCCATAATATAATCGATGCGCCAGCCCAGGTTCTTCTTGCGGGCTCCGGCACGGTAACTCCACCACGTGTATTGTTCGGGCTGTTTATTGAAATGCCTGAAGCTGTCGGTAAAACCATTGTCAAGAAATTTACTTACCCAGGCTCTTTCTTCTGGCAGGAAACCGCTAACGCCCTTCTTATTCTCCGGTTTGCTGATGTCAATTTCTTTGTGGCAGATATTAAAGTCGCCACAAACAATAATATTGGTTTGTGTCTTTTTCAGGTTTTCGATGTAATCGAAAAATGCATCGAGGTACTTCATCTTCACATCCTGACGAACATCACCCATAGTTCCGGATGGAAAATATGAGTTAATCAGGCTGATACCATTAAAATCGGCGCGTATAAATCGACCCTCGCTATCGAATTCATCAATACCTATTCCGGTAATCAGTTTGTCGAAACCAATTTTCGAAAACAGCGCCACCCCACTATAACCGGGTTTCAGTGCTGAATGAAAATATGCTTTATAACCCATTGCTTCAAATTCGGTTGTTTCAATTTGCTCGGGTTGTGCCTTGGTTTCCTGCACACAAAGAATATCAGGGTTTTCGGTTTGTATCCAATCTGTCAGTCCTTTAGATTGAGCAGACCGGATACCATTAAGGTTGAAAGTGATAATTTTCATAATGGTTCATTTTATTACGCTAAAATAACAATTCCAATTGGTTTGTCAATGGAAAGAACCCGATAAAAGCTCAATTGTTCATTGATACCTTTTGGCTATATTTGCCAGAAATTCAAATAATTGCCCGGCCTCTACGTTCATATTCCTTTTTGCAGACACAAATGCATCTATTGCGATTTTTATTCGGTAGCACGCTCCGATAAAACCGAAGCATTTCTCGATGCCCTGTTGCAGGAAGCCGTACAGCGAAAAAACTATTTTGGCCAAGGCTCCATTGACACTGTGTACATTGGCGGAGGCTCACCCGGTGTACTTAATGCATTGCAAATCAATAAGATGTTTACCCATTTGGGCGACATTTTCGATCTCAGCAAAATAAAAGAATGTACCATTGAACTGAATCCCGAAGATGCCCTACCCGAATACCTTGAAACTTTATTACAAATCAACGCAACCCGTATCAGCATTGGTGTCCAGTCGACCCATACACACTTACTGCAATTACTAGGGAGAAGGCATAGTGCAGGTGAAGCATTGCAGGCATTACAAAACATCAGAAAAGCGGGTTTTACCAATATTTCGGCCGATATTATGTTTGGCATTCCCGGTCTGAAACTCGGTGAGCTGACAGAAAGTATTGAACGCATAGTGGATTTAGGGGTGTCGCATATTTCGGTATACTTGCTGACTGCTGAAGGGAATACACTGCTCACACGACGTGTTCGTGAAGGGCGCATAGTAATGCCTGACGATTCGGAATGCCATACGCAATACGAAACTGTTTGTTCAATACTTCAGAGGTCGGGGTTTGAGCATTATGAGATATCAAATTTTGCAAAGCCCGGTTTTCGTAGTATTCACAACAGTGCATACTGGTCGGGTGAAAAATATCTGGGACTGGGTCCATCTGCACATTCTTATGATGGTCATAAAATCCGGAGTGCAAATATTGCTGACATTCATTCTTATATCGAAAATATCAATATGCGAAACATGGCTTATACCGAAGAAAACCTCAGCGATACCGACCTGATTAACGAATGTATCATGACTAGACTTCGCACATCAGCAGGTATCGACCTCAACGCATTTGAATCGGTATACGGAGAATTTGCCCGCAGTACACTATTGAAACAGGCAAGCTCAGGAATTACAAGAGGACATCTCAATATTCGCGATACCCAAATGTATATTCCCGAAGAAAAGATGTTAATTTCGGATGCAATAATCTCGGAGCTGTTTCAATAAAAAAGCAACTCCGCTTCGGAATTGCTTTTTTTAAATTAGGCTTTTTTCTTAATCTATTTTTTCTTAACAAAAAGCAGCCAATTCTGCTCACCTGTTCTCCAGTGGTATCCCAGCGAGAAAGGAAGTGGGCGTGGTCCGGCTGAATCATAAGCGGCTGCCAGGTCTTTCTGATACAGATACGAACTTGGAAAATCAGCAATAGGCTTAACATAAACACCAAAGAAATTATGATTCCATTTATCGGATGTAAAATACCGGTAAGGAATACCCGTATCATCTTCGAGAACTGCATCGCTTTTGAGTAAAACCAAATCGCGAATATTTGAAAATGTTCCATAATGACTCAGATAGGATGCCGATTTAATAAATGCGTTGCATGCACGCATATTATCGAGGTAGGTTTTCAGTACTTTAGATTTTGCAAAACCACTATCAGATATATCTGCATAGAAATAAGTAAAGGTTTTCAGCTTATTATCGCCTTTTTTCAATATCAGGAACCGGATGCATTCCACCTGATCGAGTGTGTTGGTCGGCTTTTGTATTTCGGTAAATGTTTTAGCGTCGTTGTTCAGTCTGTAATACCCAAAGTCGTATATTTCGTGTCCGGTTTTATGCAGGAAAACCAACAAAACCGGTAATACTCCGTCCACCTGTTGTTTTCGGAGGTCCTGCTCCATATTCCCTGTAATAAAATAGCTGCGTTTATAAATATCTCTGAGGGCAAAATTGGTCGCATCCAAATAGCTTTTAATCTGTTCGGAACTCGATTTATGCAGTGCAGGTATTGTTCCCAGTTTTTCCATGGCAATAAAAATATACTCATTGGCATTGGGAAATAAATAATATGAATGCAAAAAATCGGGGCCCGAGAATGGATAAAACAACAGGCTTGTATCATTAATTTGAGGTTTTACAGCGGTATCGCTCCAATGATAAATCAAATCCAGTCTTTCTGTTTGAATTCGTTGCCAGGGTGTATCTATGCTAACTTTATAGTCTTTCCAGAAATCGCTTTGGGCAAACGTGTCATTGAATCGTGTAGCATCATCGCCCGAAAGCAGCGATGCCAACTGATCGTACACGGTGTCTTTGGGATAATCAATAACCACCGTATCACCGTTATTTGTTGTATCGTTCTGGTCATTGCCTTTTTTTGACCGGCTTCCCGAACCACAGCTTACTAAGACAAGCAACGTCAGCGGGAGAATTAATAAGAAATTTTTCATAATTATATTTTTTTCGAGCGGTAAAAATACAAAAACCTGTTGAACTTGAAATACTAGTTCAGCGAAAAGCAAAATTTTTTATTATTACAGGGATTTAAGACAACCTAACCCATAAAAATACGTCAAGTTAATTGCATAATTAATGAATAAATTACTTATATTTGTCACTTTAAGCAACTTATGGCTCGGATAATTATTTTACTAGGATTGATAATGATGGCATTGGGCTTGCAGGCTCAAACTCCGCTGAACCTTACTACAGCCGGAGAATTGCAAACTCCATCTGATGCCTATATAACCAAACCCGGCGAAAGTGTACTTATTCCCAATACACATATTTCGATGGTTCCACCCGAGCATTTTATGTTTTCGGCACAAATGCAGGGTTTTTTCAATGCAGGAACTTCCTCGGCCATTCAGGTTTCCGAGATTTTGGGAACATCGTATATCATGGTTTGCAAAAGCCTTACCCCGGAATACATTCAGAGTCAGAATTTAATCTATAAAGATAAAATCGATGTTACAACCAACTCCGGGTATGACGGATATATTTATATTTTAGGTTTTACCAGCAAAGGAGTCGACTATGAGCGTCTTATGTTTTTGGCCGGCGATTATCACCATACTATCTGGGCAAACGTTAGCTATCCTCTGATATCGAGAGGCATATTGTACGAAACGATGAAAGAAAGTTTATTAACAGCTCAATTTGTAAAATAATATGAGTAAAAGAATACTATTTACAGCACTGATTTTTGTTTTCGCTCTTGGAGTCGGAAAAGTTCAAGCGCAAAATGAGAATATCCTGATTCACAATATTCACTACTATTCCTACGATCAGGACATGTGGGGCGCAGGTGGCGCGTTCAACCTCGATTTCGACTACGAGTTGTTCCATCTCGAGTTCGACGAAAATATGAGTCTCGATTTCATAGAGGATGTTCCACTTCTGGGACCTGTTGGTGTTGCCTGGGAAGCAGGTTTCTGGGCTTACCTGAGTTCCACCTTCAGCATTCATGGTTTTACCCTTGGTTCAATCGATGTAAATTATCCAGTCGAAATTACACTTGACTTTCCGGACCATTATAGCTTTGATCATGGTGAAACCATTCTGGTAGAAACTTCCTATGAGGTTGAAGACGGTTGGTACCTCGACACCCACTTCCCGACAACCGGGATTATTGCCCTCGACCTTGAATATGGTTTTGGCGTTTACATGAACATTATTGTGTGTATGTTCGATTGTGAAACCATACCCATTCTTCCGAATCTTAGTGTTCCGCTCAATCCAACCTATACCGACCCGTTACCCCACGATTCCATTGCGATTTTTTACCTGAACGGTTATACCGGAGAAGTGGTATACCCATGTATCGATGAGGTTACCGGACTTCCAATGCTTTGTGAAGACGACCTGCTGCCCATTGTTATTCCTGACTGGTTCGGAATCGGCCTCACAGGCGAAATCGATATTCCTTACGTTGAAACTGAAGATTATCTTGATCCTGACACGCAATGTCTGACTGCCTATGGACAGGATGAATGGATATGGTTTAATCTGAATATTTTAACCTTTCTTTCGTGGATAGCCGGATTTATTCCGCCACCCGAAGGACCTGCAATTCAGGAAATTATTGGCATTATCAATGGAGGAACCATTACCTACGAAATTATGCCCGGGGTAAATGCGATTATCGATTATTATCTGCTACATCTTGATTTGCATATGTCGAGCTTTATGACTCAGGAGTTTTCGTTCTGCCCGACAATTTGGGTAACGCTTGGGTTCCCGACGGCACTACCCTATTCGGTGCTGGATCCCGATGCCGGAAATGCCGTAATTGATCAGGGAACAGCTCAGGATATAACTTTCAGAGTAAACGACAACCTCGAAATAACCTATCCCTGCTACGAATACGATTCCATGCCGGTTTCGGTTGCTTACCATTTTGACAATGAATTCAGTAATCACACATGGGACAGTATTGCATTCGATTTTATCGTCTCGGTGTTTTATGCGCATGTTACTATCCCATTCAATTTCCCTAAAAACAGTGACATGCCAGAGTTTGAATTACCTGCCGTAACTCAGATGACCGACGCCGGGTACACGCAAACATTGCGATACGCCTCACCCGAAATCAATATCATCTCGCCTCCTCAGGTCGATTTATCATCAACCGAGCCCAGCATCGATCTGGCCAAGGATAGTGATACCGAAGACCCCTATCAGATGAAGGATATTGAATTTGAAATCGGGCCACTTTATGAAGAATCATTCCCATTGGGCTACATTCCTCTCACCTGGTACGACCAGACCTGGGAAATGGAAGGCTTCCTGCTCGACACCGTAGTTCCGGGAACCTGGCTCTATCCATTACCCTATCTTGATATGTCAATAAGTGCACAAGATGTTCTTTGCTTTGGCGATACCTCTGGGGTTATTACTGTTACTGCAATTCACAGCAGTGGCCAGTTTACTTTCGATTATTCATGGGGAACCCAGAATGTGCACATGAGTCCCGTTGACAGCATTATTGTACCTGCCGGGTATTACTTTGCCACGGTAACCGATGTGTATGGCTGCTCGGTGAGTGATGAAATAAACATTGCCAATGCCAACCCGCCACTGGTTTCTTATCTGTATGCCGACGATGTTCTCTGCGCAGGAGAAGCAACCGGAAACCTGTATTCCTATGTATCGGGAGGTGTACCACCCTATAATTATTTATGGACTCCATCGGGTTCAACCGAAGCGAACCCTGTGGGCGTATATGCAGGTTGGCACTATTTATTGATTACTGATGCTGTGGGTTGCGAACACGAAGATTCTGTATTTATTGATGAACCCGATGAACCGTTGGTGATGACCTGGGAGTTCGAAAACGTTAGTTGTTTTGGTTTTTCTGATGCATTTATCGATTTAACCGTTACGGGAGGAACCCCTCCATATTACTTCCTTTGGTCGAACAATATGCAGACAGAAGATCTGTATAACCTGACCGATGGAGCATATACTGTTACCCTTATGGATTCTCACGGTTGCGATATTGAGCATACATTTGTTATTCTGATGCCCACCAGACTCGAAGTTGAACTCGAAATACAGGATGTGCTGTGTTATGGTGAAAACACCGGATGGGTTAATGCACAGGTAACAGGAGGAACTCCACCTTACACCTATGCATGGAACAATGGGGCAACATCTCAGGATTTGTTTAATCTTTTCGCAGGTATTTATGAATTGACCGTAACTGATGCAAACGGCTGTCAGGCATTTGCTATTGGCCGGGTTGAACAGCCTGATTTACCCCTGACACTGCAGATTGTACCAACGGATGTCCGTTGTTTTGGAGAAGGAAATGGTATTGCCGATTTAACCGTGATTGGCGGAACACCTCCCTATTATTATTCCTGGAGTAATGGCGAAATCAGTGAAGATATTTTTGATTTAGTACCCGGAATGTACAGTGTAACCGTTTTTGATGAACACGACTGCGTTGCCTATGCCCAGGTACAAATCTATCAACCGGTTGCTCCTATGACCGGAACAATAACCGGAACCAACGTGGTATGTAATGGTGGCTCCGATGGCAATGTGTACATTGATGTTGCCGGAGGTACGCAACCCTATCATTATGCCTGGTCGAATGGTAGCTGGGGCGAGGATCAGTTCAACATTGTTGCGGGCGTTTATACCGTTACGGTCACCGACGACAGATACTGCCACTATGTAATGTCATACGAGGTAACCGAGCCAGAGCCCTGGGTTATTGAAATTATCGAAAACCCCGAAATCTGTTATGGTCAGATTGTTAATATCGGGCTTAATCTGGTTACCGGAAATACTCCGCCATACGTTATCATGTGGAGTACCGGATCAACCGGAATGACCACCAACGTTAGACCGCTAACCGACAGCGTTTTTACAGCTACGGTAATCGACTTCAACAATTGCATGAGCAATCCTATTCCAATTTCAGTTACCGTTCACGACCCCGTTGCCATGACAGTCGAAAACAGCAGCGAGACAGTGTGTCCGGGAGATTTCGTCGATTTTGATGTTGAAATAACCGGTGGTGGTATTTCGGGCAATTATGTTACCATCAACGATTCGTTGTTCCATCTTCCGGTTTCAATACAAGTATTCAGCGATACCAGCTTCGAATTCATTGTATACGATACCTGTAATTATCAATTCGCAAGGGTAGTAAAAGACATCAATACGCATCCCTTACCTCCCATCTTTGCGGTTGCCGACGTCACCTACGGTTGCGCACCATTGACTGTGTCGTTCAGGGAAACAAGCCCGAACGTTGGCCAAACCTATTTGTGGAACTTCGATGATGGCGACTTCGAAAACCTCTCCTTCGATAAATATCCGGTTCATACATTTTTCAATTCAACCACCTATCATGTAAATCTCGAAATAACAGGAGCCGAAGGTTGTAAAACCGACACAACCATTGGTATTGTCGTATTCCCTGTACCGGAAGCTGATTTCAGAGCTTCATCCACCAGGGTTCATATGGCCAGTCCCTCGGTAAGCTTCACCAACTTTACCGAAGGCGGATTCTTCTTTAACTGGAATTTCGGAGACGGAGCTGCAAGCACCGAAGCCAACCCGCAGCATAACTTTTTGTTCCCGGGTATTTATCATGTTACCATGCGTACTGAATCGCTATACGGATGTGTTGACAGTACCGGTGTTGATATTACCGTTACGAACGAAACCTTAATCTATGCACCCACTGCCTTTACTCCGAATCATGACCTGATTAACGAGAATTTCAGAATTATAGGCGATGGGATTGATTTAGCCACCTATAAACTCGAAATTTATAATCGCTGGGGCGAACGCATTTTCGAAACCACCGATTATTTAACTGGCTGGGACGGAAATTCTGACCTCAAGGAATGTCCCCAGGGCGTATATTCATGGGTTCTGTATTTCACCGATCCGTTTGGAAACCTGTACACAAAGAGTGGTCAGGTTACCCTGTTACGTTAGCAACAATCTTACAATAAAAAACTGCGGCCGACACCGCAGTTTTTTTTACACCTATATTATTATAGAGTAAACAGCATGGATTAGCCTGATTTAAATGATGTATAAATCCATGACAACTAGACCAAAACCAAAAGTTATATACAGGTATAAACAGACGCTGTTGATATAATAACCGCTTCAGAAGCCTGCTACATATAGGAAATCACTGTTGTCCGATAAAAACTTTTTAAAGAAGCCAGCGCATAAGTCTGGCTTCTTCGTTTTTTGTAGATTTGGTTTGCTAAAACTTTTCTACAATGGATAAAAATACACATTTTTTTGGAACCTCCGTTTTCGGACAGCTAATTTCACTTATTGATTCAAAAATTATAGCAGATGCTGCTAAGGAAGCGCAATCAGACTACTACGTAAAGAGGTTTAAAACAAAAGACCACTTGATAAGTATGCTGTTTTGTGCGTTTGCCAAATGTACCTCGTTGCGTGAAGTATCGGGGGCAATGCTGGGTTTATCAGGCAAAACCAAACATTTCAAATTGGATCATATTCCACGCAAAAGCACTCTTTCTGATGCTAATAAACGGCGTGATTCGGATGTTTTCGGGATGATATACAACAAACTAATGAGAACTTACGGGCATTATTTATCGGACAGCCGAATTAAAGATGTAATAAA
>JAKQPY010000134.1:0-5764 GCA_029564465.1 Bacteroidota bacterium
GAAATGATGGGTGGAAATATCTGGCTTGAATCTGAAGTTAACGTGGGGACCCGCGTTTTCTTTACTATTCCATTCGACAAAGTACTTTCGCGGCAAATACCCGTCGAAAGCCTGAAATCTGCTCCACCCGAATTTTCTGGCTTCTCCGTTTTAGTGGTCGAAGATGACAAAAACAGCATGGAATACCTGAAAGAATTACTGAAAACTTTCAATTTCGGCAAAGTGGTGTATTCCGATAATGGCATCGAAGCCGTTGATCTTGCAAAGACACATTCTTTCGACGCAATTCTGATGGATTTGCAGATACCGGGTATAAACGGACTTGAAGCTACCCGAATTATTAAGCATTATAAACCCTCAACAGTGATAATTGCACAAACAGCCTTTGCCATGCAAAACGACAGGGAAACCTGTATAAATGCGGGTTGCGATGAATACATTACCAAACCCCTAAAACCCGGGGAGCTTATTTCGGCGTTGATAAAAACGCTTAAAGTTTAAGTGTTAGCTTCGAATTCCTGCAATTTTTCGCAGGCAACTTCCCAAAGATGCATTTGCTGATCGAGTTGCCGGCGCGCATCCTGATAATTGGCATACACCCTGTCGTCGATATTTTCACCCGAATGCATTTTGTTGATTTCTTGTTCCAGCAATTCCATGCTTGTTTCGAGTTCCGAAATTGCCTTTTCGTGATTCTCCACTTCCTTGCGCAATCTGCGTAAGTTTCGGTCGTACTCTTTTTTGTCGAGATATTCCTGTTTACTATCGTTTGAGGTATCTCTGTTTTTTACGGCAGGCGCAGGCTGACTCAGCGAAAGTTGTTGAAGAATCTGCTTCCGGTAGCGTGCAATATAGTGATCGATGCCTCCCGTTTCCTCTTTCAGTTTTCGGCCTTTAACCTCATAAACTTTATTTACAAGTCCATTCAGGAAATATCGGTCGTGCGACACCAAAATAAGCGAACCATCGTACCTGATGAGCGCCTCATGCAATATTTCCTTCGATTTTAAATCGAGGTGATTGGTGGGCTCGTCAAGTATCAGCAGGTTGCGGGGCTCCAGAATCAAACGTGCCAGCGCAAGCCTCGATTTTTCGCCACCCGATAACACCTTTACCTTTTTATCGATGTCCTCCCCCGAAAATAAAAATGAGCCCAGAATTTCACGCAGGCGTTGTCTTACATCACCCACCGCAACCTGATCGAGGGTATCATACACAGTGAGTTCTTCGTTGAGCAGCTCTTCCTGGTTTTGTGCGTAGTATCCAATTTTAACATTATGTCCGACCTTTAAATGACCGGTATAATCAAGCACTCCGGCAATTATTCGTGCAAATGTTGTTTTACCTTCACCATTTTTCCCGACAAGCGCAATTTTGTCTCCCCGCTCCGCCACAAAATCAATGTCTTCGAGAATTATGTTGTCGCCATAAGCCTTCGACAATCCGCTCGTCTCAACAATGATAGTCCCCGATCGCGGTGCAGGCGGAAACCGAAAATGGATACTGCGTGTGTCGATTTCGTCGAAAACTACCGGTTCAATTTTCTCAAGTTGTTTAATTCTCGACTGCACCTGATTCGCCTTTGATGCTTTATAGCGAAAGCGTTCAATAAACTTTTCGGTTTCGGCAATCAGCTTCTGCTGGTTTTCCCAGGTGGCTTTTTGCTGAATCAGCCTTTCTTCGCGCAGGCCAACAAACTTACTGTAAGGAACCTTGTAGTCGTAAATTCTGCCCAGCGATATTTCGATGGTACGCTGGGTAACATTATCAAGAAACGTTCTGTCGTGCGAAATGAGAACCACTGCTCCGCGGTACTCCTTTAAAAACTCTTCGAGCCACTGAATGGCAATTATGTCCAGATGATTGGTAGGCTCGTCAAGCAACAACACATCGGGAGCACGCAGCAAAATTTTAGCCAGTTCGATACGCATGCGCCACCCTCCGCTGAATTCTCCGGTCATTCGTACCATATCGCTGTCGGTGAATCCCAGCCCTTTTAATGTTCGGGTAATTCCCGATTCAATATTATCGGTGCTCAGCAGGTGAAACCTGTCGCTTACCTGCGAAAGTTTTTCGAGCAGCTTAGCATAATCGTCAGAGTGATAATCGGTACGAACAGCAACTTCATGGTTCAAGGCTTCGAGTTCAAGCTCCAGCGCCTTTATCTCCGAAAATGCGGTAGCGGCTTCTTCGTACACGGTGCGGCTATTATCGTAAATGCGCAGATGCTGTGGCAGATATCCCAGACTCACCGAGGCGGGAACACTTACTGTACCTGTTGTCGGGGCTGTGAGTCCGCACAAAATTTTCAGGATTGTGGTTTTTCCGGCACCGTTCTTTCCAACCAATCCAACCCTGTCGCGTTCGTTCACCATAAAGCCGACATCACTGAACAACTCGAAGTTGCCAAACCTTAAACTGATATTATTCAGAGCAATCATTGCAATAATAAAGGCGCAAATATAGTGAAAGCGAATTATTAAAAATTGGGAGATACTGCTATTCCGATAAAATCATTGTGAATTAATTCAGGCTTTCGGAAGTAAGCACTTCGTGTAATACAGGAAGTGACTTCATTTTTCCGAATCCGGCAATATGCATTGCGAAATAGTCCAACATTTTGCGGGTTAGTTCAGCGCGTTGTGTACTGTTCATTTCGAGATTCGGATAGGTGGATTCATCGGTAAGCATTAACTGGAATAACTTTGCCGAGAGCCTTTCATCCAGACTTTCGCTATCGGTTGTATATACAGGTAGGAAAACTCCTTCGCGGATATTAAAAAAGGGCGTTTCGGGTGAGCGGTTCTCGCCGGGTTTAAACCCAAGATAAGGCAACAAGCGAAGCATAAAGTGCAATGGAAGGTTGGCCGTTTTTTCGCTGCTTATATCAAGATGAACAGCCAACCGGTTTAAAAAGACAAATAACTCTTCCTGGGGTCCTTCTTCTTTTATGCAACGCATCAGCATTTCGCAAAAAAACAAGGCGATACTACTCCGGGTAATACTTCCATAGATTTGGGTGTATGCAGTTTCGAGTTGCACCTCACGCAACTGATGTAAATTGCGGTTTTCACGGAAATCGAATTCACAAACCAACAGCGACAAGGGTTGAAACAAAGCAGCACGTGCTTTTGAATTTCTCGAGCGACTGCCCTTTACAATTACCGCCTGACGGCCCAGTTGCTCCGTAAAAAGCTGTACAATAAAGGCTGAATCTCCGTAGGGGGTTTTGTGCAGAACAATGGCCCGGGTTTTAACAATCATTGTATCAGTTTAAGAAGAGTATTTTCGTGATGTTTTTCTTCGATCCGTCTTCGTTGGCCGAGAACACAAGATATACACCCGAGGCTACACGGTTTCCGTTTACATCGTTTCCGTCCCAAACAGCCTGACCGCCCAGCGATTTCATCTCAGTAACCAGATTTCCCGAAATGTCGGTGATTTTTACTATCGAACCGGCTACCAATCCGTGAATAGTAATCTGTCCGTTATATCCCGGCGGAACAGGATTGGGAAAAGTGTACACATCCTCATAATCTTCGCCTCCCTGCGTTGCCTCACCCCGGAACGATATAAGTCCTTTCTCGGTTCCAAAGAACACTTCACCCGAAGTTGGGTTAATTACTATGCTGTAAATATTATTCGACAGCAAGGGGCTATTGTCGGTATTAAAATGGTGTAATTCGGTGATTCCGTCGGATGAAGTGAGAAAAACACCCCCGCTCTGCGTACCGAACCACTTACGATTGGCACCATCAACAGCTATCGAAGTCACAGTTTCTGAACCCAGCAAAATATCAGCATCATCGGTCCCGTCGTTTCGTGGAATTTTTATCTGCTGGGCATAAAATGATGGATTTTCGAAGACCCTGTCGGGATTATAATACACCACCACTCCGGCATTAGTACCTACCCAAACTGAACCATTCTGGTCCTCAGCAATCGAGAATACTTCGTTGCTGATAATTTGCCCGTATTCATCAACAATACTCAGTTTCCGGTAATCATCATCCGATTTATTGGCAGGTGTACCTTTGTCATCGAATACAAAAAGGCCTCCCCCGCGAGGAAGTACTACCCATTTTTTTCCGGTTTGTGTTACAATTATCTGCCTCACATTTAACGCATCCATTTCGGTACCATAGTCAATTCCATGCCAGGTGCCATCAGCCATTTTAACCACGATGGGCATTCCGTTGTCGGAACAGGTAATCCATAAATTATTACTCTGGTCGAAAGCCAGACCACCAACCCTGATCAGGCTTGTATTGGGGATTAATTCCAGCGGGCTGTTCGTATTATTATACAGGTTTGTAAAGGCAAAATTATTGAATTCAAGCAAACCGGCAGTCCACGAGCCGGCATAGACCTGAGATGGATTCGACGGGTTGATGGCTACCGATACCAAATCGGTTATCGACGACATCTGGGTTTCGTTTACATAGTATTTTGTTTCCCAGATATCAGAAAATTTAAACAACATGCTGTGGTTAAAGGTAGGTGTTAACGACAGATTAAAGCCACCTCCAACGCCATATACTTCATTACCATAGGCAGCCATTTCGAAAAAAACATAGTTCATTGGGCCGTTCATGGTTTTTTGCTGATAATAATATAAGTCGGAACTTTTAACTAACCCACGGCTCCGGTCGGCAATCCAAATAACATTATCACGTCCGATAATTGCATACTGTGGATACATCGAGTTTGACTCTAAATTGTACGACCATACATGGTGATAATTCTCGAAATCAGTATTATAAAGTTTTATAAAATAATTACTGGTAACAACCAATTTATCGTTAGTCGAAGTAAGGGCATTGGTCACCTGAACCACATTATCAAAATATCCCCATTGGTTGTTGTAGTATGTAAGCAGCGTGTCGGCGTTGGTAAGGCTTGGGTGTTTGAAATTTACAATCAATTTTCCCGCAAAAAACTCAATGGCATTGAAATTCTGTCCGTTTACCCACGAAAAGGCTTGCCCATTTTCTACGCCGGTAATCAGCTGCCAGTTCGAAAAGTCGACCAGTTCGGCCTGCAGACTTCCCTTATAAACCCCTTCGGTTGTAGCCGCAAAGAGGTTCTCTCCGTCGCTTGCCAATTCGTTTACAAAAACATAGGCTCCGTTTTGTCCGATAAAATATGTGCTATTAATTTCCTTCTTCTCAAGGTCGAAAACCACAATACCAAACCCACACGACAGGTATGCGTAATTACCTTTGAACATAAAATTATTAATGCTCTTCGATGCAGTTAACGATTTTCGTTTGATATCGGGCACATTAATAATGGTATTTCCAACAACAAGGTCGAGATTGCCGTTACTGTAACCAATAAACAAAATGTCAAAATCAGCGCTGTAACCTACCGATACTACACCGGCATCCGAAAGGCCATTTACTTTCGACCATTTTTCGAGTTCTCCATTCGTTTTATCGTAACTAAACAAACCTACATTGGTGACTACAAAAACCTTGTCATCGGTTTCGGTAAGCATTTTTCCATAATGATACGGAAGATGATCGCGCCACTGCCCAACGGCAATCTGGCCCGTCGATAGCAGCGATACAACAAGTAACGCCGGAAGAAGAATGTATTTTTGCCAAATATTCATAACTACAATAGTAATAAATAATATAACTGTATTGGAAGGCTTTTATTTTATTTCATCAACATCCTGCAAAAATTGCAGTAATTTTTTTACAGCCATGGCTCTGTGGCTTATTGCGTTTTTCTCGTTTTCGCTCATTTCGGCGAAACT
>JAKQPY010000143.1:0-7205 GCA_029564465.1 Bacteroidota bacterium
TCTCGCTCTTGGAGTGCTGCAATGGCTACCTGTGCCTTGAAACTTGCACTAAACTTCCTTCTGCTTTTTTTCATAATACTGGTAAATTTAATCGTTTTTATTCAACTTAACCAGTGGTCCAAATTTCGGGGAGTATTATAATACATGATTACATCGTAAGTCAGTGGAGTTATGTAAATGATTCGAAAAACTTTGACAATATGCGTTCTGCCAGTAGAAGTATTAGAAATAATTTAAGCGGAGATTGTGATGATTTTGCAATTTTAATTGCAGCCTTAATCGAAAGTATAGGAGGTAGAACAAGAATTTCCTTTGCATATAATACGACTACTGGAAAAGCACACGCTTTTACTGAAGTTTATGTTACAACTGATCCTGAATATTTTCAAGACATTGTAAATATAATATGTGAAAATTATTGGCCTAACGAATTTAGCATACATTACACAATTGATACTGAAGGTCATTATTGGTTAAATCTAGATTGGTTTGGAAATCCGCAACATCCAGGAGGGGAATACTACGAATATACTTACAGAACAATTTATTACCCAACAGAAAATCCCCCGTATTATTTGACTGAGAATAAATAATAGGCTTAATGATTGAACTGGCTATTATTAAATGAGATTACATTATTTAATATACGGGAATGAACAGGTAGATAATTATCCTAAAAAAGAGGGCAGATAAAGATTTAGAATCAGGCAAATTGAAAGAATAAAATTGATTTGTCCCTACCCCATCACCAACCTATTCGCGCTATCAATCACATCATCATCGAAGCTGTCGAGATAAATCTGGGTGGTTTTAATGTCTTCGTGGCCGAGGCCTTCGGAAATGACCGAAATGGGCACATTTAAGCCTTTGGCTATGGTAGCCCAGGAATGCCGGGCGACATAGGATGTGAGATTGGCTTCGATGCCGAGCTGAGCGGCGATTTTCTTTAAGTATTTGTTGTAGTTGCTGCGCCCGTTTTGCTCATCTTTGATTTGGTCTTCGAGCTTAGTGCGTGTGATAATCGGGAAGATATAATCATCGGGACCCTTTGGGCTGATGTACAAATCGAGAATATCACGTGTGGGCTTTTCAATTTTAACGGAATAGAATTTACCGGTTTTCGCCCGTGTGTATTGAATCCGGTTGTTTACAATGTTCGATTTTTTAAGAAAAGCCATATCGGCGAAATTCATACCAATGTTGTAAAAAGAGAACAGGAAATAATTACGGGCATGCCAGATTGGTGTGCGCTCCGGGAAAACGGCATCCCTGATTTTCTCAATATCCTTACGAGAAATTGCCCGCTTCTGGGTTTTGGTTTCTTTGATTGAATAGTGGGTGAAAGGGTAATAATCGCGGCTTACTATCCCCTCTTTGATTGCCCGGTTATAAATGGCCCTGATGGTGCGCAAATAGAAGCTTAGACTGTTTAAGGAGTTATCACCGGCCAGATGGCGGGTTTCAAGGGTTTTCAAGGCTTTATAATTGATTTCTTCGAATGAAAGATTGGCGGTGCCGAGATGACGAACGAGAAAATCTTTGGCCTGAGTATAGCATGAGGCGTTCCCGAGATTTTTAGATGACTTTAGATCGGCAACAATTTTATCGGTGTATTCGGCAAAGGTAATTTTTGCAGATTGATTGAGAATACGGGCTTTGATGTCGGTAGGCGACATGGTTTCAATCTCACCGGAGTACGTGAGCTTCTCGATTATATCCTGTGCAGTTACCAACTTGGCCGATAGAGTATTGTTTATGCGCACCAGGTTGGAGTATTTGCGGCAAGATTTCAGGATAATGTTATTATCGGGGTCCCAATCTTTGAGATGCACAGAGTAGCCGAGGGCAATATAGGTTGAAGATTGTTTATGGACGAGTCGCAAAGAAATTGAATAGGTATCATCTTTTAAAGCTTTGCGTTTGTCGAGGACCATTTTTACTGAGGTTTTCATGGCAAAAAAGTTGGTTAAATTGGGTCATTTTTCAGTTATAAAGATAGTAAAAAATCAAATAAACGCCTAATAAAACGCCTAATTTTATCAACATTTTAATGTAAAACATTGCATTGGTTTGCGAAATCGGGGAGTAAAAATCGGAAAACAAAAAACCCCTGATGCGCTGGTATCAGGGGTTTTGGAGTGCGAAATAACGCATTTCGCTGCGAGCGGGAAACGGGGGTCGAACCCGCGACCCTCAGCTTGGGAAGCTGATGCTCTACCACTGAGCTACTCCCGCTTAAGTTTTCGATGCAAATGTAATATTATTTGACAATATCAGGCAAATCATTTATGCTTTTTTCAACGGCAAAAACTATCAAAAAAATCAAGTATTGCCTCCGTTTCACTTTCCCAAAAACTATAATCATGCCCTGCAGAATCAGGAAAATGTGCTTTATGACCCAATTCTGGGTGGTGTTTCGTCAGCGAGTCGTACATGGCAATACTTTGCTCGACCGGTGATACTTTGTCAGCTCTGCCATGGGCTATATACGAGGGTACCTTGTATTCACTGCAATTATAGGCGAAGCACTCTTGTTTCCATCGTAAAGGGAACTTTTCGTAGGGTCCGAACCATGCCTGATACAAAAATTCATCCTGCATTGAGGTGATATCGAAATCACCGGAAAGGCTTGCCATTCCGGTAAAAACATCCGGTTTGTAAAACGCCAGCAAGCCTGCTCCCCGCCCACCGGTCGAAATACCGGCTACAAAGTTGTTATGACCATCCAACAGCAGATGATGATTGCACTGTAAATCGTTGATTATTGTGTCGATAATCCAGTGTAAATCAGGATAACGCCAGTATTCGCGTTTCGTTTCAGGGTAAACCGACAAGGGATAATTGCACTTTTGCCAATCGGGAATGATCAGAATGTAGCCCCTCTCCAAAGCTTTTTCGCAGAAATCTGTCTTTTCGCACCACTCTTCCGCCGGAAGGTTCCATCCATGCAGCATCAGAATACAAGCTTTCGCCTGATTTTCCGGAAAAATGATCTTCATTCCATAGTTTACCGAATCGCGAAAATTGTACGAAAGTAACCTGTCGTTGGGTTCTATGTTTTCATACCGGTAGTCTTGTTTCTTCTCATCCGGTTTTTTGTGTGTTGTGTTTTTACAGGAAACTGACAAGAAAAGCATCAGGGTAACACTGATAGCAAGGCTTGGGATAAAATTTTTCATTAGCTGTTGAGTTAACTGGCGTTTTTGTAACAATCGCAAATTTATCTTATAATTGCGTCTTTTAAAAGCGTGCTATGAATAAAACTACAAAAGTTGCCGGAATAGGCCTGATAACAGCCATTGCCTATGTGATTGCCAACATGGTGGGAACCGGTGTATTCACATCCCTGGGCTTTCAGTTAGCGGGTGGAGTCGACAATGTATTTGCAGTGATGATGCTCTGGTTTTTCGGGGCGATAATTGCCTTTACAGGCGCACAGGTATATGGTGAGTTGGGTTCGGTTATGCCGCGCTCAGGCGGAGAATACCACTACCTGTCGCAACTATACCATCCTTCGCTGGGGTTCATGTCGGGCTTCTTCTCAGCATTTATCGGGTTTGCTGCTCCCATTGCACTGGCTTCGATGGCATTATCACAATATTTCTCAAACATCTATAGCGGAATTCATCCCAAGATTGTTGCCGCAGCAATTATTGTTCTGGTAAGCGGGGTTCACATTATCAGTGTTAAATCGGGGTCACGCTTTCAGATAATATTTACCACCCTGAAAATATTACTGATTCTCTTTTTTATAGTGGCCGGATTTTTCTTCACCAAGAATCCGCAGCCCATAAGCCTGATGCCAACGAATGTTTCGTGGGCGCAAATGATTAGTTCGGGTTTTGCAGTATCCCTGATTTTTGTGTACTATTCCTATTCGGGATGGAATGCTTCTGCCTATTTTGTTAGCGAGCTGCGCAACCCGCAGAAAAACCTTCCCCGGTCGCTGCTTATTGGAACATTGGTGGTTGCAGCTTTGTATTTACTGCTTAATCTGGTATTCCTCTATACTGCCCCAGTCTCGGAATTAGCAGGACAACTTGACGTAGGTTTTGTGTCAGCTTACTACATCTTTGGTGAAAGTGGTGGAAAAATCGTCTCACTTTTCATCAGTATATTGCTGATATCAACCATTAGCTCAATGATTTTTGCCGGACCGAGGGTAATTCAGGTAATGGGCGAAGATTATAAGATATTTGGTTTTCTGGCACGTAAACGCAATAATGGAGTTCCGCTTAATGCAATCATTCTTCAAAGCACCATTAGCCTCACCCTGTTGCTTACCAGTACTTTCGATGCACTCCTCACCTATCTGGGCTTTGTAATGAATTTGTTTGCATTTCTTACCATCGCCGGTGTCTATATTCACCGCATTAAACACCCCGAAATGCACCGACCCTACAAAACATGGGCATATCCGGTATTACCAGCTATTTTCATGATTTTCGTGATTTGGAATGTGGTATTTCTGTTTCGTGAGAAAACGGCTGAAACCTTGTATGGATTACTCACATTGGGCGTTGGGATGCTCATTTATTTTATTTTCCTGAATAAGAAAAAGGCATGAACCCGGACGTAAAATCATACTTAAGCTTGCGTTATAATTGTTGTGCTATTCCCTCTTACCAAATAATATACAGATGAAAATAATAATCCCTTTTTTTATTGTTTTGCTGATATTGACAGTGGTTTCGTGTAAACCCCGAACTCCTAAGCGTGATTTGAAAAACGATACTTTATCAAAGAACGATACAGGTTTAATAAAAAATCCTTACGATACATTTTCGTATGGTGCATATGATGAAATTGCTTGTTTTCTGGCAGGTAAGCTTCCTCAGGGAAAACCTGAATATTTATACAAGCATTTTAAAAAGGATTCATGGAAAAATTATTCGGTTCAATTTTCTGCAACCTGGGAAGGCTATCGTAAGTCGGTGATTTCGGAAGTGCAACAATGGTCAGGCGAGCATCTGCAATACGGAGATACAATATTTTATCCATTCAGCGGCCCAGACTTTAACTACCTGAATGCCATGTTTCCCAAGGCATCCTATGCGGTTATGATAGGCCTCGAAAAAACAGGTAGTATTCCGGAACCCGATACCATTTCGGGCGACAGTATTACAAAGTATCTGGCTTCGGTGAATAAGGCTTTGTACTTTAATTTAAAGCTTAGTTTTTTTCGCACCAAGAGCATGCGAAACGAACTGGACAATGATATGGTGAATGGCACCATTCCGCTTATCATGCTTTTTATGAATCGTCATGGGAAATACATTGTAAACATTAACCCTATTGAGATTAATGCAAAAGGAGAATTGCAAGTCACTGATACTGCCAATGAATTTGCTTATAATTTCAGGAAAAAGTTTGATTACGGAGTTGAATTTGTGTACCGCGATTCAGGGGATGTAACACTGAAAAAACTGGTGTACCTTAGCCTCGACTTAAGCAATGACGGCCTTGATACCGATGCTAAAAAGACTTTTGTAAGTAGTATGGCACATCGTAACACGGTTTTCATGAAAGCCGCTTCATACCTGTGTTTTATCGGGGCTTTTACGAATATACGTGATGCTATTCTGAACAACGCAGCCCAAATTGTTACTGATCCTTCGGGAATGCCGTATATTCATCTGAGAAAAAAGTGGAATGTAGATTTATATGGCGAATACACGGGTCCGATTAACTTGTTTAAAGGGTTTAAACAGCCAGAACTGAAAGCTGATATCGATTCGCTGAAGCCCGGGAAACTGCCGTTTATTTTTGGCTATCATCCATCGCATTGGTGCATGGTGGTTGCACGGCGTAAGTAAGGTAAAAACCTTCGGCCGGTATTATTTTGACTTGGCGTGATCCGGGCACCTCGACTGCATCCCGGCTCCGCTCGATGACCGGTTCGGAGGTTCGTTCAAACGGTTCGGAGGTTCGTTCAAACGGCTCGGAGGTTCATGCAAACGGTTAGGAGGTTCATGCAAACGGTTCGGAGGGTCGTTCAAACGGTTCGGAGGGTCATGCAAACGGTTCGGAGGAGCGTGCAAACGGCTCGGACATCGCGGCTCCGCCCGATGACCGGCAAAAAAAAAGCCCCCGAAGGGGCTGCCGTGTTTAGTTGATTTTAATCATTTTGGAGAGTTTCTCTTTTTGCTCCGCCTTGGGAATCACCACCGTAAGAATCCCATTTTCGTAGCCTGCTGAAATCTTTTCATGGCTTACATTTTCAGGAAGCTGATACGATTTTGTGAAGGAACCGTAGCAAAATTCCCTGCGGTAGTAATTTTCACTTTCTTTTTGTTCATCCTTCGCTTCTTTTTCGGCCGAAATCGTCAATAGATTTTCTTTCAGGTCGATTTTGAAGTCTTTTTTATCGAGCCCGGGGGCGGCTGCTTCGATGATGAACTCTTTTTCGGTTTCCTTCACATTGAAGGCCGGATTGGTAAATACTTTTTCTTCGTACTGACGAACATTGTTAAAGAATTCGTCGAAAATTGCGGGCATAAACATGCTGTTTCTACGTGCTAACATGGCTTTTTCCTCCTATAGTTTTTAATTTGACATTAAATTGTTTTCTCAATCCTTGTCAAATTATATACCTGAAGCCGAAAGAAGCCATTATGGCATGGCAAAAATTCCATAAGATGACATAATGGCATAAAAACAAAGAGAGACTAACTTACTAATTAGCCTCTCTTTAATCAGTGAAATCTAAATTTAGATTTAGCTATTACATACCTAATCCTAGATAAACCGAATAAAAAAGTGTGTAACCAACAAAGGTTATAATCAAACCAGCAATAGCTAAACCAAGCTTTTTCTTCTTTACAATACCTGTTATTAAGCCAATTAATGCCAGCACAAAAGAAACTGTCAATAAAATTGCAGCAACAATATTAACAATTGGGATCCATGATAATATCAATCCAACCAATGCAATAATAAATCCGGCTAAGCCGAGTCCGTTTTTCCCTTTTTCAACAGGCTGTTCAGCCACTTGAGTTGTTTGTTCTTCCATAGTGTTTGTTTTTAAGTTAGTAAATAAAAAAATATAATTTAATAATATTTAACACTGATGTCCGATAAAAATATGAAATAAATTTCAATTGTTGCTAAGTTATTGAAAGTCAATTCAATTATTTTGCAAAAGTCTCATAATTAAAAAGTAAGCCCCCTAAAACAGTGAAAGTTGGTGCAATTTAACCTCTTCT
>JAKQPY010000159.1:0-4481 GCA_029564465.1 Bacteroidota bacterium
GTACCGGAATTCGGAGCCCATTCCGGGTGAGACGGGTCAACAACTCGTGGTTACCACCCCCGGATTGTATTATGTGGAAGGTGCACCTGCGCAATGTCCCGCTTTTATTCAGGGACCGGGTGTTGTTTTAGAGGTGGTTTACTGTGACCCCAACCAAATAAGCAATGGAAGCAACAACCGGAGTCTGAGTGTTTATCCCAATCCGGCCGGTGAGTTGCTGTATGTGTCGTCGGAAATTGACCCCGAAGGGACCCGCTATTACATAATAGATCAGTTGGGCAGGGTCTTAATCAGCTCAGGCTTGCAAAAAGATGCTTCGATTGACGTGTCAAAACTTCATCCGGGTGTGTATTACCTGCAATTACGCGGTGGAATTCATGGCTCGCTGCGGTTTGTGAAACGATAACCGGTTTAAGGTTTGTTGGATGTTCCGGCAAGTCTAATATCCCTTTGTTAAGGTTCTAAGGTTTTGTAAAGGCAGCCCTGGGTAATCTGCGACTTAAGCATATATTGCTCGAGCAGATGCAACAATTCGAAGTTTTTCAATCCCTGCCAGTCGGGAGCGAGCAATAGGTTTTTGGGCGATTCCCCCGAGAAGCGGTCAGGCATAATGGCCGGATTCAGCAATGCCAGAAAATTGGCTGCCAGTTCGATATATTCTTGTGGCGTGAAGAGCTTGAACGTTCCGGGGTTTTCGCGGTACATTGTGGCAGCCGTGGTGTCCTTGATAATCTGAAGCTGATGCAGCTTGATATTATGCAATGGTAATTCCGATAGGGTTACGGCATGTTGCAATATATCTTCGGTACTTTCGCCCGGAAGACCAAGTATAAGGTGTGCTCCGGCAAATATGCCGTGTGAATGTGTACGGAATACGGCATCGGAAGCCTGTTGAAAGCTGTGACAACGATTTATCAGTTGCAATGTCCGGTCGAGGGTGGTTTCGATGCCCAGTTCAATGAGCGTGTATTTTTCGCCGGCAATCCTTTTTAACTCCACGAGAAGCTCGTTGCTCAGGCAATCGGGGCGCGTGGCGATTACGAGTCCGGCAACACCGGGCACGGCGAGGGCTTCTTCATAGAGGCTCAGGCATGTATCAACCGATGCGTAGGTGTTGCTGTATGCCTGAAAATAGGCGAGGTATTGCTGGGCTTTATATTTCTTGCCAAAGAAAGCAATTCCTTCGTTGAGCTGTTGACTGATGGATTTTGCCGGTGAACAGTAAAAAGGGTTAAAGGTTTTATTGTTACAATATATGCAACCCTGGTCCGAAAGACTGCCATCGCGGTTCGGGCAGGTAAAGCCCGCATTTACCGAAATTTTCTGAACCCTGCCGCCAAAGCGATTGCGGAGATAAGAAGCATAGTCGTTCCAGGGTTTCATGTTGCCGGCTACTTATTATCGTCAGGAGCGTTCTCTTTATATTCGTATTCGGGAAAGATGTTATGTGTTGATGAAACATAGGGGTTTCCGTTGTCTTCATCATCCTCGTCCTCGTCTTCCCACGAATAGCGGGTTCGTTGTGGCCCCTTGTGCCTGTATATCAATGCCAGCGCAAAACCGGTAACCAGTCCCGAAAGGTGACCTTCCCACGAAACCTGCGGTTCGATGGGGAAAATACCCCAGATCATGCTGCCATACACAAAAACCACCAGCAACGAGATGGCCATGAGCCTTATATGATTGCGCAAAACTCCGCTCAGGAAAATAAAACCCGAGAATGCGTAAATCAGACCACTGGCTCCGATGTGATACGATTCTCTGCCGATAAGCCAGGTAAGCAGCCCGGTAAATAGCCACGAAAACAGCAGAATACGCAGGGCAACATCTTTGTAAAAATAAAATA
Organism: Bacteroidota bacterium; assembly: GCA_029564465.1. Taxonomy (GTDB): domain Bacteria; phylum Bacteroidota; class Bacteroidia; order Bacteroidales; family ML635J-15; genus JAGOEF01. The sequence continues at coordinate 1,847 of JAKQPY010000159.1, forward strand.
CACCGGTGCCCAGTACCAGAAACGCAACAGTATTGGCTGTAAGATGGGCGAGGTCGCCGTGTATCAGGGGCATCATAATCAGTCCGGCCCATGATCCGAAATCGCGCGGATAAATGCCGTATTTCGAAAAACTTATATCGAGAGCCAACTCAGTTAATTTGAGCATCCAGCATATAAACATTACCAAGAAGGGGATGGTGGCTGCGAGTATCAGCCTCTTTCGTTCTGACCGGGTGTCGTTGCTGTCGTTCATGGCTGCAAAGATAGCGAATTATTTACCGTGCTGCTCCAAGTGCATATTTTTGTTATTTTTACCGTTTTCGAAATGTATGGCGATGAAGCTACTGGTTCTCAATTACGAATATCCTCCTTTAGGCGGTGGCGCCGGCGTTATTTCGCAATACATTTCGGAGGGTCTGGCAGCCATAGGTTATAAAGTAACCGTTGTTACAACCGGAACCGATAATCTGCCAGATGATACCCAAACCGGATTACTGCGGATTATCCGACTACCGGCTCGACGTAAGTTTAGCTACCGGTCTAACCCGTTAGAGATGTGGTCGTGGATGCGGCTTGCCAACCGGTTTCTGAACCTGCATCTGAAAACCGAAAAATATGATTTGTGTTTTGCCAACTTCAGCATACCCGGTGGTCTGGTTGCGCTGAACATGTTTCGACACAAAGGTTTGCCCTATACCCTCATTTCGCATGGTCACGACATACCCTGGTTTTTTCCGCGGCAGATGTTTTGGTACCACCTGATGCTGTACCACACAATCCGTCATGTGGTTCTGAACAGCCGCCTGAATTTTGTACAGTCCGACGAAATGAAGCGCAATATTGACGCTTTTACAGGAAGTGTTTTTTCTTCGAAAAATGTGATTGTTCCCAACGGCTGGAACGGTTCGGTGTTTGCGCCCGATTATTCGAAGCGGAGCAGTGAATTTGTAGTACTCTTCACCGGACGCCTTGTGAAGCAGAAAGACCCGTTTACTTTGCTGAAAGCCATTCGCATGCTCAATGGCAAAATCCCTGTCAGGTTGCATATTATGGGCGACGGACCCTTGCGGAAAAAGATGGAGGCGTTTGTTGAGAAGCACCATCTGACTGAAGTTTGTCAATTTTATGGATGGGTTGGCAAAGACGAAATGTTGGTTCAGTATCAGTCGGCAGCCCTGACGGTTTTGCCATCGTTATCGGAAGGTATGTCGATAGCCACACTCGAAGCACTGGCATGCGGACAGTATGTCATTGCCACAAAGGTCAGCAACAACGAGGCATTAATTTCGGAAGGCAAGAATGGAAATCTGATAGAAATTGGCAACCATACGCAGTTGGCTGAATTGATTCAGGGTTTTTATCATACAAAATTTATGAAAGGCTTTCGCATTGATGAACACGAACTGCACCGCTATCGTACGCAATATAACTGGTCAGATATTGTGAAGCAATACGACCGGTATTTTGTTAGTTTACCATAGCCACTTATTTCTGGTCGTTCTCGATAAAATCGGGCATATCGTTGATGTCGATTTGCAGCGTTCTCGACTCGAAAAATCCATTCAGCCAGGCCTTTAACACAACCTCAGTGCTGGTCTCGGGCTTAAACGAAAATTTGCCTTTGGCCGTAGTTTTCCCTTTATTCAGCGAAAGCGTAACCGAATCGACATTTTCGCATGCCCAGGTCAGGGTTACTTCCTCACCGGGTTTAACCACCGTATTGCCATTGAAAAACACAATTTTAGGCTGCACCACCTGCACATTGAAAAAGCTTTCGTCAACGGTGCCATTATTGCGGTAAATGCGAACCCCGTAGGAGTAGGAATCTATCATTGGAATGTTCATGCTTCCGATGGGAGGCAGGCTGTCGCTTACATTGTCGATGGCAATTTTATAAGCGTTCTTATATTTCCATTCAACCTTAACAAGCTTTCCGATGCCTACTTTTTCGGTGCATGCAATCGACTCGACATAATTCACTTTTACTTTTTTTGTTTGTCGGTCGGCATACCCTGCTTTATTGCATGCTGCAATCCGGATTATTGTATCGCGTGTTGACTTGAACTCGATTCTTCCTTCGATGGGAAGTTTCTCTTTGACCCCGGCAATGGTAACAAAATCGGCATTCTCGGCTTGCCAGCTTATGGAATAGGTGCCTTCGTCGGTAATACGGTCGGGAGCATTAAAGGTAAGAAGTACCGGCGAAACCACATCAATCGAAATGCGCTTGCTCGAATTTGAATTTCCGCGTTCAGCCACAAAAACGTAAGAAGTGCTTTGCTTTGGACTTACGTATATTTTGCCTTCCATGGGCAGGTCGTTCATACCCAGTTCCGCACACGAAAAACGCTTAGCACCCTGCACACTCCACCAGATAGAAATGGAGTCTCCGATGAATAACACACGCTTAGTCCTGCCGGTCCCGATGGTTATTTCGGGAGCCTGGGCGTGCAACGATTCAAAACAAAACCCAAAGAAAATGATGAGTATCAGAATGAGATGGGAGGGGAGAGGTCTTCTCATAAATCATGGTTTTAGTAATAATACAAAATTAATGAATTTCCTTTAACAAAATCAATGCCTGATTTAATTTTTATTGACAGTTTCCTTTATGATGTGTTGTATGCATTTGTAA
>JAKQPY010000179.1:0-1496 GCA_029564465.1 Bacteroidota bacterium
TAAACCACCTCTAAAACAACACCCGGTCCCTGAATAAAAGCGGGACATTGCGCAGGTGCACCTTCCACATAATACAATCCGGGGGTGGTAACCACGAGTTGTTGACCCGTCTCACCCGGAATGGGCTCCGAATTCCGGTACCATACAATATTGGTGGTATAGGGATTACTTAGTGTAAATGTTACCTGATCACCTTCGCAAATTATCGTCTCGCCATTGTTGCCAATAGTAAATTCACCGCTGGTTTCAACCGTAGGGAGTAAAAACGCGTATCCGTCAACAAAAAATTCTTCCGACATATAACTGCTGCCATTATAAGAGACCTCGACCGAAATATAGCTTGCGGCAAAATTGTAATAATCGGCGACCAATTGCTGCGATTCAGCACCATCGATAGGCAGTGTTTCAGATGAACCGTAGTAGCGGCGGTACCACTGGTAGGTTTCGTAAACTCCTGTGCTCAGCACGACACTGCTTTCGGGGCAAATCATGTTTTCGCCACTGATTTCCGGAGGAATCTGAAGCACATACGGCGTAACATTGGTCAGCTCATAGATTTTCCCATTCACATATTTTGGTGTATAAAGCCGGATTGTATCGTCGTTTCTTCCGTCGGCAACATCAATCAGGGCAGTGGCTCCTGTGGCGGCATCGATATTGGTGAAATCATACGATTGTGTCTGGCTGTTGAAGCGATACTCCCTGAATGCCGAGTCAACATCGGTATTATAAATATAGAGTTGCGCATCGCTTTTGGGGCGTGCGCCAAATAAAAAGCTGCGTCCGAAACGGCCACTAATCTTTTGCTGCAGCCAGGTGGTTCCATTCCATGAATACTCGAAGGTTCCCCCATTATCCTGCGTGAGCAGGCGGTTTAATCCGTCGTTGCGAAGTTCCGTAACAATCACGGTTTCCGGCCATTTATCCAGGGTTGAGATTGAGGTTGAATCAAGAAATCCTGTCCCGTTCCAGTGATATTCTTTTACATGATTTCCCGATACATAATACCGTGTACTGCCATCATTGTGTCCGTCGCCAATAGCAATGGGGCCTTCGGTTCCATGCCCTAGGCTGATGTTGAATTTATTCCATGTTGTTCCGTTCCACGTATATTCGCGATGTATAATCCATCCATCAACATAAACCCGCGTAATACCATCACCACGACCATCGCCTACCATAACCGACAACATGGGTTTGGTTGTGGTTTCAACCAGCGACGACACCCAGGCAGAACCGTTCCACGAATACTCGAATACCCTGCTGGTAGCTCCTCCCCATTCAACGGCATACAGGCGGTTTACATTGTCGTTGCGGCCTTTTCCCAAATCGATGGTTATCAGGTTTTTTAAGCCGGTAGCTACCGTGGCTGTCATCACCCAGGCATTTCCCTGATACGTCCATTCGTAAATACCCGCATCGGTGGGTTCGCCGCGGGTAGTCACATAAACACGATTCAGCCCGTCGTTCCGGCCATTTCCAACACAGATTCCATA